>NZ_SWAW01000028.1:0-25584 GCF_005096345.1 Guyparkeria sp. SB14A
GCGATGTCGGCACTCGAGGCCGCCTGCTTCGCCCGGCGGGCGCCGATGCCCGCCGACGAGTTCGTCGCCACGCGGCGGCGGCTGGCCCGCGGGTTGCCGCGTCACTGGTTCCGGTAGTCGCCCCACCGGGGTTGGTGTAAGGTTAGCCGCAGCGGGACGACCGTCCGCCGCCACGCCACTCACCCGACCCGAGAGACGCAGACGCATGCAGTTGAACGAGATCCGCGCACTGATGGCCGACGACATGCAGGCCGTCGACCGCGTGATCCTGCATCGGCTCGGTTCGGACGTCGCCCTGATCAACCAGCTGGGCAGCTACATCGTCCACTCGGGCGGCAAGCGCTTTCGGCCGTTGCTGCTGATGCTCGCCAGCCGGGCGCTGCGCGGCGAGAAGACGGATGTGGCCGGCTCGGCGCAGCTCGCCGCCGTGGTGGAGTTCATCCACACGGCCACCTTGCTGCACGACGACGTGGTCGACGAGTCCACGCTGCGCCGCGGCCGCGACACCGCCAATGCCCGCTTCGGCAACGCCGCTTCGGTGCTCACCGGCGATTTCCTCTACTCGCGCGCCTTCCAGATGATGGTCGAGGTCGAGCGCCCGCGCGTGATGTCGATCCTCGCCGATGCCACCAACCGCATCGCCGAGGGCGAGGTGATGCAGCTGATGAACATCGGCGATGCCGGGGTGTCCGAGGCGCGCTACATGGACGTGATCGGGCGCAAGACCGCCACCCTGTTCGAGGCCGCCTGCCGGCTGGCCGCGGTGCTCGACGATCGCGACGAGACCACCGAGCGGGCGCTGGGCGACTACGGCTATCGACTGGGCGTGGCCTTCCAGCTGATCGATGACGTGCTCGACTACCGTGGCGACGAGGCGCAGACCGGCAAGCACGTCGGTGACGACCTCGCCGAGGGCAAGCCCACGCTGCCCCTGATCGTCGCCATGGCGCGGGCGGATGCGGCCAGCGCGGAGCTCGTGCGCGAGGCGATCGAGTCGCAGTCGGCCGATCGGATCGACGAGGTGCTCGAAGTAGTTGAACGGACCGGCGCACTCTCGTATACTTCGGCGCTCGCTGAACGCGAGGCCGATGCGGCCAAGCAGGCACTGGGGGTTCTGCCCGACAGTGACCATTCCCGAGCGATGGCCGCCCTGGCGGACATCAGCGTTCAGCGCGACCACTGACGTTTCAGGCGTCGACGGTCTTTCGGAGTGTAGCTCAGCCTGGTAGAGCACTACGTTCGGGACGTAGGGGTCGTAGGTTCGAATCCTGCCACTCCGACCAAATTCCCCGGCCGGGGCCCCGTTTGGGGTCCCGGCCTTTTTGGTTTTGGGGATTCTTGTGGCTCTTGCGACCTTGGAAAAGGCCGTTTTGGCTTATCGAAGGGACAGAGCCCCCTTGGCGTCTTGCCTCGCGAGTTGCAGGTGGTCGGGGCGGAGCGACAGGGAAGTCGCTCCGAGGTTCGTCGCGACAGGACGTCGCGTCGAACCGTACCCGAAAAGCCACCTGCAGCTCGCGAGGCCGGGAGTCTCGCTCTCGAGACTCCCGGGCCCGAAGGGCCAAGGCGCGGGGTGTCCTTCTTTTCGCCCCTTTTCTTGGACAAGCAAGAAAAGGGGCTCGCACGCCCTGCACCGGGCGGTGAGTCGGTCGTCAAGCTCCAGGAGGCGTGCGAAAACGATCCACGCTGGCTTGATCGTTTGGTTAAGAGTCCTGGTGTCGAATGGACGATGCGGCTGGTTTTCGCGCGACCCGCCGAATCGGTGACTCATTCGCGACGGTGTCCATGGTCGCGCGAGTCGATTTTCTTGCTTGTCCAAGAAAACCGACGAAAAGAAGACACCCCGGTGCCTTGGCCCTGTGGGCCTGATCGCCGCGGATTGCATCCGCGACGATCAGCCTCGCGAACGAGGGATTGCGGACGGGTCGGTTCGACGCGACGTCGTGTCCCGCGAACCTCTGGCCGGCGTCCCTGCCGGCCAGACCCTGCAACCCCTCGCTCGCGAGGCAAGGCACAAGGGGAACCCGACCTCCGTTGTCTCGCTGAGGCGCCTGAAAGGGTTCGCGCTCTCGGCGCCCCTTGCCATGCTCATTTCCGACGCTGCAAATCCTTACGGCGTCAATTCCGATTGGAGACCACATGATCCAGTTGAAGTCCGTCTCCCTTCGACGCGGCACGCAGTTGCTGCTCGAGGATGCCGATCTCACCTTGCTGCCGGGCCAGCGCATGGGCCTGGTGGGCAAGAACGGCACCGGCAAGTCCAGTCTGCTGGCGATGTTCGAGGGCGAAATCGCGCCGGATGCGGGCGACATCGAGTGGGCCGGTGGTCAGCGCATGGCGACCGTCGAGCAGGAAACCCCGGCGCTGGAGGCCTCGGCGGTCGACTACGTCCTCGACGGCGATCGTGATTACGCCCGGCTGAATGCCGCGTTGCTCGAGGCCGAGGCCGAGAACGACGGTATGCGGATGGCCGAGATCTACCCCGAGTTCGAGGCGATCGGCGGGTTCACCGCCCGGGCGCGCGCCGCCCGCCTGCTCGACGGGCTGGGCTTTGCGCCGGCGTCGATCGACAACCCGGTCTCGAGCTTCTCCGGCGGCTGGCGCATGCGATTGAACCTGGCGCGCGCCCTGATCGCGCCTTCCGACATCCTGCTGCTCGACGAGCCCACCAACCACCTCGATCTCGACGCGGTGTTCTGGCTGGCCGACTGGTTGGTCAGCTATCCGGGTACCCTGATCGTGGTCTCGCACGACCGCGATTTCCTCGATCACGTCTGCACGCACATCGCGCACATCGAGAACCAGAAGCTCAACCTCTACACCGGGCACTACAGCGACTTCGAGGCGATGCGCGCCGAGCGCCTGGCGCAGAACGCCGCGCTGGCGGACAAGATCGCCAAGGAGCGCGAGCGCCTGCAGGGCTTTATCGACCGCTTCCGGGCCAAGGCGACCAAGGCGCGCGCCGCGCAGAGCCGGGTCAAGGCCCTCGAACGGCTGCCGACCATCGCCGCCAGTCACGCCGACCGCGACGATTTCTCCTTCTACTTCCCCACGCCCAAGCGTGCCCCGGACCCGATGGTCACCCTCGAGGATGTCTCCATCGGCTACGACGGCACGCCGCTGATCGAGGACGTGTCGTTGCAGATCCGCGCCGGCGATCGCATCGGCGTGCTGGGGGCGAACGGCGCGGGCAAGACCACCCTGATCCGCGTGATCGCCGACGGCGGGCCGACCTGGCTCTCGGGCGACCGCTTCGTCGCCCCGGGCGTGCAGGTGGGCTACTACACGCAGCACCAGCTCGATCAGCTCGACCCGCGCGATACGCCCATGGTCGCGCTCGAACGGGTGGCGGAGAAGAGTGGCAGCACGCAGAAGTACCGCGATTTCCTCGGCCGGTTCGGTTTCGTCGGCGACCGCATCTTCGAGTCGATCGAGCCGTTTTCCGGCGGCGAGAAGGCGCGGCTGGCGCTCGCGCTGCTGGTCTGGAAGGCGCCCAACCTCTTGATCCTCGACGAGCCGACCAACCACCTCGATCTCGCCATGCGCGAGGCGCTGGCCGAAGCGCTGCAGACCTTCGAGGGCGCGATCCTGGTGGTCTCGCACGACAAGAGCCTGATCGAGCTGGTCTGTGACCGATTCTGGTGGGTGCGCGACGGCGCCGCCCTGCCGTTCGATGGGGATCTCGACGACTACCGCGAGGCGGTCACCGAGCGGCGCCGCGCCCAGAATCGCGAGGATCGAGGGCAGGCGGCCGACAAGCCCAAGGGGAAGGCCAACAAGAAGGCACCGGCCGACCCGTCCAGCTGGGGCAAGCCGCGCGACAAGGCCTCGCGCGCCAAGGCCAAGGAGCGGCAAAAACGCCTCGATCGCCTCGAGGCCGAGGTCGAGCGCCTGGGCAACCAGCTGGCCGAGATCGACTCGGCCCTGGCCGACCCGGCCCTGTACGACGGCCAGCGGGAGGCCGAGGTCACGCAATGGCAGGCCGAGCGCGCCGAGATCGCCGCCCGACTCGAGACCGCCGAGACCGAGTGGCTCGAGGCGCAGGACGAGGGCTGATCGATCGGGGTGCCGGGCGTTTCCGGGCGGCCGATGCCGGGTCTATACTGCCTCGATAATTGATTGAGGTGATGTCGATTGCGGCCGGTGGTGGATTGCCGGCTGGACACACGGGACAGGCGAACCAGGAGCGCTCGCAGGCATGAACAGGGACGGCCAGTTCGATATCCGCGTGGCCCCCGGGGTGGCCCCGGGGATCGCCTGTGGGCGCGCGCTCGGCGGTCGGCCGTCACAGCAGGATGACCTGATCTGCCTGCACGACGCGCGCGAGGCGACCTCCCTGATGGTGCTGGCCGACGGCATGGGCGGCGACGGTGCCGGCGAGCTCGCCTCGGGCGGGGTCATCCACGCCGCCCGCGAGTTGTGGGACGAGCGGGCCTGGCGCGACCAACCCGGCGCGTTGTTCCTCGAGACCCTCTGCCAGGCCGCGCACGACGAGATACGCCGGCGCAATGCCTGGGTGGCCGCCGAGCCGCACTCGACCATCGTCGCGCTCCTGCTGCGCGACGGGCAGGCCTACTGGGCCCACGTCGGCGACAGCCGCCTCTACCACTTTCGAGGTCGGCGCTGCCTGAGCGTCACCCGGGACCACAGCCTGGCCCGCCTGAAGCTCGAGCGTGGCGAGATCCGCGAGGTCGACCTGGCCCATGACCCAGACCAGCACGTGCTCTTGCGCGGGCTGGGCGGCAGCGAGCCGCCCGAGGTCGAACACGGCTACGCGGCGCCCCGGCCCGGCGACGGCTTTGCCCTGTGCAGCGACGGCATCTGGGAGACCCTGAGCCGCGCCGAGCTCGCCGGGTTGCTGCGCGCCCCGGACCTGTCCGCCGCGCTGCACGACGGGCTTGCCCTGGGTGCCGAACGCGGTGGCGAGGCGGGAGACAACCTCGGCCTGATCCTGGCGCGCTCCGATCGCCCCACCTCGTGGCTGAGTCGCCTGGCCGGGCGACTGTCGCTCACCTGAACCCATTTCTCGACTCACGGCAACCGAACCATGAAGATTTTCGGTGGACGCTCCGATTCCGTAGGGAACCTAATCCGACTCGTCGCGCTCTTGGCGGGGGCGGCAGTACTGGGCGGCTGTGCCCAGCTCAGCGAGCTCGATGCCCGCCTGCAGGGGTTGGCCGACGGTGACGGCAAGGCGGCCGAGTCCCGGCCGGTCGAGGAATCGACCGTCGCCCCGCCGGCCGATCGCCGTTCGCTGGACGCGATCCTCGAGGACCTCCAGCGCGGTGGCTACCCGCGCGGCCGCCGGGATCTGGCCCGGTACCTGGAACGCCACCCCGACGACATGGTGGCCCGGGCCGTGATGCGCCAGCTGACCGCCGACCCCGAGGAGGTGCTCGGTCGTCAGTCGCATTCGTACACGGTGCGCCCGGGCGACTCCTACAGCGCCCTGGCCGCCCGTCACCTCGGCGATGCCGGGTTGTTCCTGATCCTCGCTCGCTACAACGGCTCGGAAAATCCCTCCGACCTGCGCGTCGGCGAAACCCTGCGCCTGCCGGGACCGGCGCGCTCCACCCGGGCCGAGCCGACGGCGTCGGCGGACGACGGCCAGCCGGCACGCCGGCAGCTCGACCGCGCCCCGATGCCGTCACGCCAGACGGCCGCGGCACTGGCCTTGCCGGACGCCCCCTTGCCGTCGTTCCAGTCGAGCGGTGTGGGACGTGACGCGAACGCGTCGGCCGCGTCGTCCGAGGAGGGGGACAGCCGTGCCGAACGGCTGCAGGACGAGGGGCTTGCCCTGCTCGCCGACGATCGGCCCGAGGCCGCGCTCGAACGGTTCGAGGCCGCGCTGGCCGAACAGGAGGGCATCGAGCCGGCCGCCAGCCGGGCGCCCGCGTTGCGCGAACGGCTGGTGGACGAGTACCACGAGCGGGCCATCCTGCGCTATCGCAACCAGCAACTCGACGAGGCGATCGCGCTGTGGGATCGGGTGCTGGCGATCGATCCGACCTTCGAGCCGGCCCGCACCTACCGGGCGCGTGCCCGCGAGCTGCAGCGGCGCGTCGACCAGTTGTAACGACGCGCCCTGGGGTTGTTGCGGGGGTTACCGCGGGGCGTCGGTCGGCGCCTCGCCCGAGGTATCACTCGGCTCGATCACGCGCGTCGGGTCGGTGTCGGTGGGCGGTGTCGGCGGGTCGGTCGACGCGGCGGGCTCGCGCCGGGAGAGCGATTCGCTCATCAGGTTGAAGGCCGTGAACAGGCGGCCGAACTCGTCGCGCCGCACCAGCCGGATGCGATGACCGGTCTCGCCGCGGGCCACCCGCATCAGCGCATCGCGCAGCACGTCGAGCGGGGCGAGCAGGCGGCGGAACAGCCACCACGCCGCGCCCAGGACCACCACCAGCGTCGCCAGCAGGGCGGTGATCATCGCCATCAATGTCGTCTGGTTCGCCGCCTCGAGGGGGTGGCTGTCCACCCCCAGGCGCAGCGTGCCGATCGGGTGCGCCTGGTAGCGGATGGGTACGTCGAACAGGAGCAGGGACTCGTCGGTTTCGCTCGAGGCCAGCGTGCCGTGGTGGCTCGCGATGCCGTCGTCGAGATGGCGTTGCCCGGCCTCGGGGAAGGCGGGCAGTCTCGCGCCCACTTCCTCGCCGCGGGCGCTTGCGATCACCTGACCTTCGCGGTTGGCAACGGCCAGATAGCGGATCTGGTCGTTGCGACGCATGTCCTCGACCAGCGCGCGCACGGCAACCCGGTCGTTGAGCAGCAGGTCCTCGGCGGTTTCCTGGGCGATGGTGCGCCCCAACGAGGCGCCGAAGTCCAGAGCCAGGCCGGTGAGTGCCTGGTCCTGCTTGACGTAGACCGAGCCCAGGCCGGTGAGCAGCGTGACGGCGAGGATGCCGCCGAGGATCGCGGCCCAGCGCACCCGCATCGGCAGGATGCGGGTGGCGATCGGGTCGGCCCGCAGGCGCTCGAGCTCGCGCCGGGCGTGGCGCAGGTCGTCGATCACCTCGTGGGCGTGCTGGTAGCGCTGGTTGGCATCCGATTGGAGCAGGCTGCGGGTGATCTCCAGCAGCACCTCGGGCGTCCCCGGCTCGCGCGGGATCAGCGCGGGCTGGGGGTTGTCGTGGCGCTCGGCCATCAGCCGGTCGATCTCCGACTCCCGCCACGGCTTGTCCCCGGTCAGGAGCCAGAACAGCAGCACGCCCAGGGAAAACAGGTCGCTGCGCCCGTCGGTGGCCGCGCCGCGCAGTTGCTCGGGCGACATGTAGGCCGGGGTGCCGGCGACCATGCCGTCATGGTGCTCGTCGCCCTCGGGCAGGCGCGCCACGCCGAAATCGTTGACCTTGGCGTGGGTCCAGCCCTCGACCAGGATGATGTTGTCGGGCTTGATGTCCTGGTGGACCACGCCGTGCCGGTGGGCGAATTCCAGGGCGGCGGCGATCTGTCCGACCAGGTCGATGACCACCGGTATCGAGGGGAAGCCCTCTGCGGCAACCCGGTCGGCCAGCGTGTCGCCGCGCAGGCGTTCCATGGCGATGTAGGGTCGACCGTCCGCCTCGCCGACGTCGTAGATGGTGACGATATTGGGGTGCGTGAGCGTGCCGGCGGCGCGCGCCTCGGTGAGAAAGCGGCGCCGGTAGGCGTCGTCGCGTGCCACCTCGTCCTTGAGGCACTTGATCGCCAGGTGGCGATTGATGCTGGGGTCGAAGCCGGCGTAGATGATCGACATCGCGCCCTCCCCGAGGACTCCCTCGATGCGATAGCGGCCGATGGTCGTCGGGGTCTCGCGGGCCGTCACGGCCGACTCAGTTCCAGATCAGGGAGAAGGCGAGCGCCATGGCGGCGAGCAGCAGGGCGCCGACCAGCCAGTGGCGCGGTCCGATGCGGCCCTCGCCGGCCTCACGGGTGAGGAACACGAACGCCGCCTGGCCGAGGCGCACGCGATCGCCGTGCTTGAGGGTCGCCTCGTGCACCCGCTGGTCGTTGACGAAGGTGCCGTTGGTGGACAGCATGTTCATGATCACGTGGTGGCCCTGCTGGTTGAGGATCCACGCGTGCGAGGAGGAGACACTGGGCTCGTCGAGGACGATGTCGTTGTCCTCGCGCCGGCCGATGGTCTGCCGCCCGGCCCGCAGGGTGAACCGTCGCCCCTCGATTCCCTCGCTCGTGCCCTCGAGGATCGGTTCGGCCACCGACGCACGCTCGTTGCCCTGCGGCTGGGCGGCCTCGGCCTTCTGGCGCATCTCGTCGGCCTGGAAGAGCATGGTGCCCTGCGGGCCGGCCGATCGGTTCGGGCGGTGATGGGGAGTGGAGCGGGCATCCTGCGCGTCGCGGCCTTCCATGTCGTCTCCTCGCAAAGTGAGTTGGGCCACCATCATAGCCCAGAGCACCGTGGTTGCCAGATGCGCGCCGCTTGGGAAATCCTGCACGAATGCCATGCCGCTCGGGCTCGGCGACTCGTTCGTGATCAAGGCACGCAAGCGGTATGGCATTGGGGCAGAGTGTCCCTTGTGAACCTCCCCGCCGGATCACGGTCCATCTCCCGTCAGTCACATTGTCATAATCCGGTAGCCTGACGGGTTCAGCATGCCGCTACCGATAACCCGCGAGACCCGATCATGGACCTGTTGCTCATTCGACACGCCGCCGCGCAGGATCGCGAGGCCTTTGCCCGCGAGGGGCACCCCGACATCGAGCGCCCGCTGACCAAGCGCGGCATCGAGCGCATGCAGATGGCGGCGCGCGGCCTGACCACCATGGCCCTGCCGATCGAACGGTTGGTGACCAGCCCGGCGGTGCGCGCCGTGCAGACCGCCGAGATCGTCGCGCCCGGCCTCGAGCAGCGCCGGGTCGAGCAGGAGGGGGTGTTCGCCCCCGACGCGCCGATCGGTGCGGCGGTCGAATGGCTGCGCAAGCAACCCCGCGTCGACGGGATGGCCGTGGTCGGCCACGAACCGAGCCTCGGTCAGTTGGCCGAATGCCTGATCGCCGGCCGCCCGTCGGGCAACCTGCCGATGAAAAAGGGCGGCATGATCCTGATCCGCTTCGACAACGCGGTCGGTTACGGCAACGGCAAGCTCGTCTGGGCCCTGCCGCCGGCGGTGTTGCGGGCGTTGGCGGACTGACGCAAGAAATCAGAATTGAGCGTTGAGAGGTTAGCGGCTGCCTTTCTGACTTCTGACCTCTCCATTTCTGCCCTCTCTATTCGACACCCCACTTCTGCAACCGGTAACGCAGCTGGCGCAGGGTCATGCCCAGCTGGCGGGCGGCCTCGCTGCGGTTCCAACGGGTCTGCTGCAGGGCGGTGAGCACGTTGCGCTGCTCGTCGGTCTCCGGGATGAAGCCGGGGCAAGCGGCCAGCGCCGAGGCGGGTTCCTCCTCGCCGGTCATCATCGGGTGCGGCGCGACGGCCTCCTCGGTGATCCGATCGCCGTCGGTCAGGGCCATGGCCCGTTCGAGCAGGTTCTCCAGTTCGCGCACGTTGCCCGGGAACGGTTGCGCCGCCAGTGTTTGAAAGACCGCCGGGTCGATCGACGGCACCGGGCGCGCGTCGCGCGCGGCCAGCCGGGCGACGATCGTCGTGGACAGCGCCGGCAGGTCGTCGAGGCGTTCGCGCAGCGGCGGCACGCGCAGGCCGATCACGTTGAGACGGAAGAACAGGTCCTGGCGAAAGCGTCCCGCCTCCACCGCCTGGTGAAGGTCCTGGTGCGAGGCCGAGACGATGCGCACGTCCACCGGCACCTCCTCGGTGCCGCCCACCGGCCGCACCCGGCGCTCCTGCAGTACCCGCAGCAGGGAGACCTGCAGCGGCAGCGGCAGCTCGGCGATCTCGTCGAGAAACAGCGTGCCGCCCTCGGCGGCGCGAAACAGGCCCGGTTTGTCGCGGGTCGCGCCGGTGAACGAGCCCTTGTGGTGGCCGAACAGCTCGGATTCGATCAGTTCGCCGGGGATCGCGCCGCAGTTGACCGGCACGAACGGCCCGCCCGCGCGGCTGCTGTGCGCGTGGATCTCGCGGGCGACCAGCTCCTTGCCGGTGCCGGACTCGCCCTGGATGAAGATTGGCGCCTGCGAACGGGCCAGCCGGCCGATCATCTCGCGCAATTGGCGCATGGCGCGTGACTGGCCGATCAGGGACGAGTCACTGCCATCCGTCTCGGCGGCGGGTGTCGTCGAGGGCCGGGCGGGCTGCAGGTTGCGTGCATCGCGCAGCAGGCGCCGCAGGGTGTCCTGCTCGATCGGCTTGTTGATGAAGTCGAAGGCGCCGGCCTTGAGTGCGCGCACCGCGGCCTCCACCTGGCCATGCGCGGTGATCACCGCCACCGGCAGGTCGGGGCGCTGGCGGCGGATCTCGTCGACCAGGTCCAGCCCGTTGCCGTCGGGTAGACGCATGTCGGCCAGACACAGGTCGATCGCCTCGCCCTGCCGGTCGAGCTGCTCGCGGGCCTCGGCCAGGTCGGCGGCCTCCAGCGTGGGCACACCCTCGCGTTTCATGAACAGGGCGACCAGCGTGCGGATGTCCGGCTCGTCGTCCACGATCAGGCAATACGCCATCGGTCTCATTCCCTTGCTTGTGTCGTTGCCGGCTCGCTCGGCCCGGTCTCGTCCGCCCGGGCTTCGTCTCCCCACGCTCCTTCTGCCCCGGCCCCATCCGCCATGGGCAGGCACAGCCGGAAGCAGTTGCCCGCGGTGTCGGCGGTGGGTTCGACCAGGGTCAGCTCGCCCCGGTTGGCCAGGGCCAGTTCGCGCGAGACGAACAGGCCCAGCCCGGTGCCCTGCGAGTGCGTGGTGTAGAACGGCTCGAACAGGGCATCGCGCTCGGCGGCCGGGATGCGCGGGCCGTTGTCGCAGAGCTGGACCTGCCAGCGCCCGTGGGCCGCGGTCACCCGCAGCCGGATCGCCAGTTGCCCGTCCGCGGGGCGTCCGTGGCGTTCGGCATTGTCACAGAGATTGTCCATCACCTGCCACAGGTGGGTCGTGTCGACCTGGGCCGGGGCGCGCTCGACATCGGCATCCAGTTGGATCGTGAACGCTTCGCCGGCGGCCCGCCAGGCCTCGCGACGTCGCTCGGCGAAGCGCGCCAGCCAGTCGACCAGGTCGACGTCCTGCGTGTGGACCACCGGGGCGCGGGCCGCGCCCAGCACGTCCTCGACCAGTCGATTGATGCGGTCGCTGTGGCGCGTGATCATCCCGGTCAGCTGCTCGCGTTCCTCCGCGGTATCGGATTCCGGCAACAGCTCGGCGGCCTGCCGGATCGAGGAGAGCGGGTTTCTCACCTCGTGGGCGATCGAGGCGATCAGCCGGCCCAGCGCGGCGAGCTTGTCGCGCCGCACGCGCTCGTCCTCGGCGGAGAGGTCCAGTAGCACGATCAGGGCACGCGGGCCCAGCGCGGTCTCGATGCGGTGGAACTGCGCGCGCAGGCGGCGCGGCTGGTCGAAGTCCTGCTGTTGGCCGCCGTGGCCGGCGTGCCAGGCCCGCAGGGCATCGCAGACACCGGGGTGCAGGTCCGGCAGGCGGTGGTCGTTGGCCAGGTCGGCCGCGCCGCGCTCGCCGAGCATCTGGCGCGCGGCGGCGTTGATGTACTCGATCCGCCCGTCCGGGTCGGAGACGATGATGCCGTTGTCGGTCTGCTCGATGACCCGCAGGGCCAGTTCCGAGAGATAGCGCACCTCGCGCTCGCGGGCGTGGCTCTGGTGCTCCCAGAGCGCGGCGCGGCGCTCGAAGGCGATCACCAGCACGGTGATCAGCAGCAGCGCCGCGCCCAGAAAGCCGGAGTTGGTCAGGTGGTTGGCGTCCGTCTGCGTCCACGAGGCGTAGATCGCCTCGCCGAGGACCAGCAGCACGCCGACCGCCGCGTAGCCGATCGCCGCCCGCCCGCCGTGCAGCACCGCCGCGATGCCGATGGCGATCACCAGGGCGAGCGCGATCGGGCCCTCCGGCCCGCCCGAGGCGTGGGCGATCAGCATCAGGCAGGCGAGATCGCCGGCGGTGTGTAGGTGGGCCTGCGGGCGGAACGGCAGGATGCGCAGTTCCAGCAGCCACTCGAAGGCCATGGCCAGGAACAGGTAGGCCCAGGCGGTGACCATGAACAGCGAGGCATCCGCCTGGCCGAAGACGGCCGGGCCGCGACCAGTCAGGGCCGCGGCGGTCAGGGCCAGGGCGAGCAGCAGGCGATAGGCGTTGGCGAGCCGCAGCCCGCGCCAGTTCTCCGTGCCGGCCGGCTGGATCATTCCGACTCCCGCCGCCCTGGCTTGCGACCTGATTCGGCCCGCGCGTCGGCCCAGGCCTGGGCGTGCTCCCAGCTGCAGAAGTCATGGCCCTCGCGGCGCACCGCCTTGTCCTCGGGCACGAACACGCCGCAGTGGGCGCAGCGCACCGATTCCAGCGAGCGGGTCTCGGTCGACTCGTCGGCCTGTTGTTCGGCCCGCAGGCGGTTGGCCTGGCGGATGGCGAAGAACAGGCCGATGACGAGCGCGACGATGAGCCAGAACAGCAGCTTGAGCATTGGGGCGGACCGGGACGGATGAACAGGGAATAATCGGGCGGG
Organism: Guyparkeria sp. SB14A; assembly: GCF_005096345.1. NCBI lineage: Bacteria > Pseudomonadati > Pseudomonadota > Gammaproteobacteria > Chromatiales > Thioalkalibacteraceae > Guyparkeria > Guyparkeria sp. SB14A. The sequence continues at coordinate 12,545 of NZ_SWAW01000028.1, forward strand.
TGACGGCCGAGAGTATCGCATGCCGTCGACCGCCCCGGCGGAGCGGACCCCCGGCGCGGGACGGTCGCCGTCACGACTGGGTCAGGCCTTGCCCAAGTCGCTGATCAGCGACTGCTGGGCATTGAACGGCTTCTCGCCCTTGGCCGGCGTGATGCGGCGATAGTCGCCCGCCGCGGTCAACTCCCAGGCGCCGGTGTTGTCGGCGAGATAGCGGTCGAAGGCCTCGTCGATCACCCGGGCGCGGATTTCCGGGGTGTCGACCGGGAAGGCGGTCTCCACCCGGGCGAAGAAGTTGCGCGGCATCCAGTCGGCACTCGAGAGGAACAGCTCCTCGTCGCCGTCGTTGTGGAAGTAGAACACCCGCGGGTGCTCGAGGAACCGGCCCATCACCGAGCGCACGTGGATGTTCTCGGACACGCCCGGGATGCCCGGCTTGAGGCAGCAGACCCCGCGGACGACCAGCTCGATGGTCACCCCGGCCTGCGAGGCCTCGTAGAGCGCCTCGATCACGCGCTTCTCGATCAGCGCGTTCATCTTGGCGCGGATGCGCGCCGGCCGGCCGTTGCGGGCGTGTGCCGTCTCGCGGCGGATGCGTTCGAGCATGCCGTCGTGCAGGGTGAACGGCGATTGCAGCAGGCGCTTTAAGTGGATGCCGCGGCCCAGGCCCGTCAGCTGCATGAACAGCTTGTTGACGTCCTCGCCGACGAACCGGTCGTCGGTCATCAGGCCGAAGTCGGTGTACAGCCGCGCGGTGCCCGGGTGGTAGTTGCCGGTCCCGAGATGCACGAAGCGCTTGAGGCGGTTGCCGTCGCGGCGGACCACCAGCGCCATCTTGGCGTGGGTCTTGTAGCCGACGATGCCGTAGGCGACGTAAGCGCCGGCCTTCTGCAGCCTTGTCGTGATGTTGATGTTGGCCTCTTCGTCGAAACGCGCGCGCAACTCGACCACCGCGGTGACCTCTTTGCCGGCGCGCGCCGCGCTCTCGAGCGCGTCGACGATGGCCGAGTCCTTGCCGGTGCGGTAAAGCGTCATCTTGATCGCCACCACCCGCGGGTCGGTGGCCGCCTGGCGGATGAACTCCACCACCGGCATGAACGACTGGTAGGGGTGATGCAGCAGCACGCTGCCCTGCTGCTCGATGGTCTCGAAGATATTGCGGTCCGGATCGAAGTCCGCCTCGAGGCGCGGCGTGAACGGCGGGTCCTTGAGCTCGGGGCGGTCGATCAGGCCCGGCAGGGCCATCAGTCGGTGCAGATTGACCGGACCGTGGACCTGGAACACCTGGCGTTCCTCCAGCGCGAAGCGCTCGCAGAGGAACTCGATCATGTCCGCCGGGCAGTTGTCGGCCACCTCGAGGCGCAGGGCATCGCCGTAGTTGCGCTCGAACAGCCCACCCTGCAGGGTCTGCAGCAGGTCGTCATCGTCGTCGACGTCCACGGACAGGTCGCTGTTGCGGGTGACACGGAACTGGTAGCAGCCGGTGACGGTCATCCCGGGGAACAGCTCGTGGACGTGGGCGTGGATCACCGAGCTCAGGAACACGAAGCCGGCCGGTCCGCCGGCGGCGTCCTCGTCCATCTGGATGATGCGCGGCAGGGCGCGCGGTGCCTGCACGATCGCCAGCCACGCCTCGCGGCCGAAGTCGTCGTTGCCTTCCAGCGAGACGATGAAGTTGAGCGACTTGTTGAGAATCCGCGGGAAGGGATGCGACGGGTCCAGGCCCAGCGGGGTCAGCAGCGGCAGCAGCTCGCGGCGGAAGTACTGCTTGACCCACAGCGCCTGCGCCTCGGTCCAGTGCGTACGGCGCAGGAAGTGGATGTTCTCCTTGGCCAGCGCCGGGATGATCTCGCGGTTGAGCGTCTCGTACTGGTCGTGGACCAGGGCATGCGCCTGTTCGAGCACGAGGTCGAGCTGGGTCTGCGGCGAGAGCCCGGCGTCGTCCGGGCGGCTGATGCCGGCGCGGATCTGCTGGGTGAGCGTGCCGACGCGCACCTCGAAGAACTCGTCGAGGTTCGACGAGGAGATGCAGAGAAACTTGAGCCGCTCGAGCAGCGGCACGTTACGGTCCTGCGCCAGCTCGAGCACGCGGCGGTTGAAGCCGAGCAGGCTCAGTTCGCGGTTGATGAACGGCAGGGCTTTCTCGTCGGTGGTTGTCATTATTCTGCAACGTAAAGTCGGTTAGAGTATGCGCATTTGGGCAGCCAGTCCTTGCGTCTGGCGGTCGCCCAGTCTGCCCGGTGGGCATGACAGGGCCGTTACGGCCTTGACGACCGGCCACCCCTGCCACGAGTAAACCCTAGCAACCGGGTCGAGACAAGCCGCTTCAAGGAGATCCCGAGCAAATGAGCGAGAAAGACACGCCCAACCTGACGCCGCACACCCTGACCCGTTACGACGACGATCTCGGCGCGCTGCGGTCGCTGTTGATGAACATGGGCGGGGTAGCCGAGCAGCATTTCGACGACGCGCTCGCCTACCTGCTCGACGGGGACGCCGAGCGCGGCCGCGTGGCCATGGAGCAGGACTACGAGATCGACCGTCTCGAGACCTCCATCGACGAACTGGCCATCCACATCATCGCCCGCTACGCGCCCACCGCCAGCGACCTGCGCGCGATCATGGCAATCGTCAAGGCGATCACCGACCTCGAGCGCATCGGCGACAAGTCCGAGAAGCTCGCGCGCATCGCCGAGGAAGTCGGGCCGACCCTGCAGCAGACGGCCTTCTCCACCCATTTCCGCGTGATGGGGCGGATCGTCAAGGGCATGCTGCACGACGCGCTCGACGCCTTCGTCCGCCAGGATTGCGTCGCCGCCGAGGAGATCATCCGCCGCGACACGCACGTCAACCACGAGTACAACGCCGTCCACGAGGTGCTGCTCGAGTACATGGCAAACAACCCGCAGAATGTCGACCTGAGCCTGCGGATGCTCTACTGCATGCGCGCGATCGAGCGCATCGGCGACCACTGCGCCAACATCGCCGAGTACGTCATCTTCCAGCAGCGCGGCGTGGGCGTCTGCCGCCAGAGCCGTGTCGACGACAAGGAACGCACCCAGATCTGAGGGCGTGCCAGCCCGGTCGACGGGCGGGAACGAGACGGGCCGGCATCATGCCGGCCCGTTTTGCGTTCAGCTGCCGTCATGCTCGACGCCCTGCCGTCGTCTCGAATCGTCGACGTCGCCGGTGATGGTCTCGGCCTCGTTCTCCGGGTAGGGCAGCTTGAGGTGCCCGTAGCGCAACAAGAGCACCGTGCCGGCCAGGATCAGCATGGTCGCGCCGACCGCCATCATCTTCCAGGCCTCGAGGTCCTTCACCTCCAGCACCAGGTAGCGCGCCAGCGCGATGATGCCGATGTAGATCGGGAAGCGGATCGGCAGCCGTCCGGTCTGCAGGTAGGCGCCGATCATCGCCAGCACCTCGAGGTACAGGAACAGCAGCAACAGGTCGGCGAGCGTGACGCGCCGCGCCTCGATCATCTCGGCGATGTCTTGGCCGGCGGCGATGAAGGTGGCGATCAGGATCACCACCAGGCCGACGAGCTCCAGCCCCCTGACCACGCGGTGAACCGGTGGCCCCAGACGAAATTGCTGCATGCTAGCCTCTCCTCGTGTGTCGGCGGCCCAGCCTGGTTCGGCCAGGCCCGGGCCGTCCGTTCCGTTGCGCCAACTGTAACCGCTTGGCGCGCGAACATTGATGATATCCGCTCACGACTCGACAACGAGCTTGCCCATGCCGCGAACCCGTCTCACCCTCCCGCAACCACGCATTGGTCTGGGGCTCGCCGCCCTGGGTCGTCCCGGCTACATCAACCTCGGCCACGGCGAGGACATGCCCGACGGTCGGGACGTCGAGGCCATGCGCGCGCACTGCCACGCCATGCTCGAGACCGCCTGGCGGCATGGCATCCGCTACGTCGATGCCGCGCGTTCCTACGGTCGGGCCGAGGCGTTCCTGGGCGACTGGCTGGCCGGTCGACCGGCCGACGAGCGTCCCGTGGTGGGCTCGAAGTGGGGCTACACCTACACGGCCGGCTGGCAGGTGGATGCCGACGTTCACGAGGTCAAGGAGCACAGTCGCGAGGTGCTCGACCGCCAGTGGGGCGAGACCCTGGAGGCACTCGGCTTCCCGCCGGCGCTCTACCAGATCCACTCGGCCACGCTCGACTCGGGCGTGCTGGACAACGCCGCCGTGCTCGACCGCCTGGGCGAGCTGCGCGATCAGGGCGTGGCCATCGGTCTGACCACCAGCGGTCCGGCACAAGCCGAGACCCTGGCTCGGGCGATGGCGGTCGAGATCGACGGTCGCCCCCTGTTCGACGCCGTGCAGGCGACCGCCAACCTGTTCGAGCCTTCGGTGCTAGGTCAACTCGAGCAGGCGTCCCAAGCCGGCATGGCCGTGATCATCAAGGAGGCGGTGGCCAACGGTCGGCTGACCGCGCGCAACGACCGGGCCGGGGACGCATCGGCCCTGCAGACCCTGGATGCGGTGGCCGGGCGGCATGGCGTGGGCCGGGATGCGCTGGCGATCGGCTGGCTGCTGGACCACCCGTTCGTCGACATGGTGCTGTCCGGCGCCGGCAGCGAGGCGCAGCTGGCCGCCAACCTCCGGGCGTTGGACGTTACCCTCGCGCCGGCGGACCGCGAAGCGCTGGCCGGGCTGGCGGAGCGCCCCCAGGACTACTGGCGGACCCGCGGCGGGTTGGACTGGAACTAACACGATCAACTGGTTGGTTGAATGATGATTAGCGCATGTTCTTTGGAATCAAAAACCTGAATGGATCCGGGGGTTGTTTTCCGAGGGCAACGGCGAGATGGTTAGCTCGCTAATAAATAAACCCAAAATGCTTATGGGTTCTCCGCCCAAGCAAGGAGTGGACTCGTATGTTGACCGAATGGATGAGAGACACGCGCAACCTGGCCGGCAGCGCGCTGCTGGCGATGGCGACCACCGGGCTGATCGCCGGCCCGGCGATGGCCGAGGACGACAATCCGCCCGACAAGGCGCCGGACTCGATGCTCTACGACATGCCGCAGAAGGTCGCCGATGACGTCTGGTCGGCGATCGGCGCGACCCAGCCCTACACCTACGAGAACTCGCTGCACAACAACAACCTCTCGTTCGTAATCGGCGAGGACGCGGTGCTGGTCATGAACGCCGGCGCCTCCTACCAGCTCGCCGAGGCGCTGCACGAGGAGATCAAGAAGCGCACCGACGTGCCGGTCAAGTACGTGGTCAACGAGAACGGCCAGCTGCACGCGGCCATGGCCACCGGCTACTGGATCGACCAGGGCGCCGAGGTGATCGCGCACGTCGATGCCGCCGAGTACTACGACAACCACAAGGCCGATTACCTCGACACGCTCCAGCGCATCGCCGAGGAAAAGGCCGAAGGCACCGACGAGGCGGTCTCCGTCAGCCGGACCTTCGAGGACCGCATCGAGCTCGACCTGGGTGGCATGACCGCCGAGGTGATCTACTTCGGCGAGGCGCACTCCCCGGGCGATATCTCGGTGGTCATCCCCGAGCGCGACGTCGTGATTGCCGGCGACATGGCCTTCAACATCCGCATGCTGCCGATCTTCGAGTACACCGACACGGCCGCCTGGCTGGAGACCTGGCCGAAGTTCGCCGAGGTCGCCGAGGGCAAGACCATCATCCCGGGCCACGGCGGGCCGACCGACCTGGAGACGGTCGAGCATTACACCAAGGACTACCTGACCTTCCTGCGCACCGAGATTGGTCGGCTCATCGACGAGGGTGGCACGCTGCAGGATGCCTACGAGCTTGACCAGAGCCAGTTCTCGCACTGGCACACCTTCGACGAGCTCGCCGGCCAGAACGCCGGGCGCGTCTTCCAGAAGATGGAATTCGAGTTCTGATCGACCGACGAGCCGTCGATCCGTCGAGGCCGCCCCGGGGCAACCCGCGGGCGGCTTTCTTTTGGTTCATCGCACTTTGCCGTGAAAAGCGGCTCGGATCTTCAGGAAGAAGTAGTCAGTGTCCCGGTAGCCGTAGGCCATCCGCTTGATGACTTTGATGCGGTTGTTCATGCCCTCGAGCACGCTCGTATTCAGTCGGTGGGTCGCACTGGCGACAATGCCGTGCAGGTATCGACCGAGGACGCTGGCAAAGTGCTTGAGTGGCTTGATGGCGCTCTGGTCGACTAATGCCTTCCAGTCCTCCCATCGAGATCTGGCCTCGTCTTCCGACGGGGCATACCAGATCTCCTTCAACTGCTCCTTGAGGACGTAGACCGTCATCAACGGGGCGTTGGCTTCCAGCAGCGTGTCGAGTCGCTCCTGCTGCCTGCCGTCGAGATTGACTCGATTGCGAAGCAGCAGCCAGCGGCTGCGCTTGACCGCCCGGTAGGCCGGGCGGTCCTCCCGAATCGCCTTGGCCTGATCAACGCGGACCCGGTCGATCACCTCCCGGCCGAACTTGGCCACGACGTGGAACAGGTCGTAGACAATCCGGGCATTGGGGCAGTGGGCTTGGACCTCGAGGTCGAAGGCCGTGTTCATGTCCATGGCAACCGCTTCGATCTGGTGACAAGCCTCCGGCCCCAACCACTCGAAGAAGGGACGAATGGCGGCTCGGCTGCGTCCCTCGCCGATCCAGAGGATCTGCCGCCGGTCGGCATCCATGACGACGGTGGCGTAGTGATGCCCTTTGTGAAGGGCAAACTCGTCCATCAGAAGTCGTCTGATACCGCTGCGGTCCGGCTCGGGCACCTCACGGCGCAGCCGTTGGTGATCCAGGGCCCGGATCGTGTGCCAGTGCAGACCGAGCAGCTGTCCTACGTGGTGAAGCGACGCGAAGCGGGACAACGCCTCGACCCAGTCGACCATGGCCTGGGTCAGGTGCCGCCGCCCGGCCAGCCAGTCGATCCGCTCCCGGCGAGGGCCGCATTGCGGGCAGCGAAGACGCCGAACCGGCACGTCGAGCCAGACACGGTAATGAGCGAAGTTGCGTTCTCGAACTCGCCGACGGTGAACATCATGGACCAGGTGAGTGCCGTGATCGCAACCACTGCAGACGGGAATGACATCGGGATCCGGGACGAGCCGGATGTGGAGCTGGTCCGAGGCCTTCACCTCGTAGGAATCGACACGAAAGCCTTTCCAGAACAGGGCGGACAGATTAGCCTCGGACATGGCGGCAGCCTCCTTGCGGCTTTGGATTCATTTGATTGGTCTCAAACAAATCTAGCCTGAGGAGCTGCCGTCATTTTTGTGCGGGTTTCACGCGGAAGTGCGAAGAACCTTTCTTTTGCCCGCCCGCTTGGAACCGTGATGTCGATGGGCTTTACTGTTAAGGAAACTTTGCACGATTCGGTAGCGTCTCTGCGGGACCGCCAAGGGCCCAGTTGCAAGGCGCAGCCCGCCGTGAATGGCGGATGTCCTTTACAAGGACTGCAACGCCGCAAATGGGTCCTTGGCGGCCCGCCCGGATGGGGCTTGCGGGTTTGCCCGCCCTCGGCGTTGCCGCCCCTCGCCGGGCAACGAGCCCGCCTTCGGCACGGCGCCTTGATTACGAACAAACCCGCAAGCCAGAGGCGCCATCGAATCGTGCAAAGTTTCCTTAAAGGTCTGCCATCGCGCTCAAGGAGGAAACGACCATGCGCCGATTGATGCTGGGTCTGTTGTTCGTGCTGCTGCCGGGGCTGGCGGCCGCCACCGACGTGCCGCGTCCGGACGATTCACGATCGCTGCAGGGCCTGGAGGAGGCACGCATCCTCTGGGACGTGACGGCCGCCGAACCCGACACGTTGCTCGCGCGCCTGGGCGTGATCGAGCAGACCTGGCGCGATCTCGAACGCCAGGGCGTGACGCCGCGCATGGTGTTCGGCTTTCGTGGCGGCTCGGTCCGGCTGCTGACCCGCGATGCCGCCGAGCGCGACATCGAGCATGCCCAGACCATCCTGCAGATCCAGTCGAAGCTGGCCGAGCTGGCCCGGCTCGATGGCGTGGAGCGCATGGAGGTCTGCTCGATCGCCAGTCGCCGCTCGGGCATCACCCAGGCCGATCTGGTCGAGCCGCTGGTCGAGGTGGGCAACACCTTCGTCACCGCCGCGGCCTACGCCCAGCGGGGCTACACCAAGATCAAGATCGACTGACCGCCCGTGGATGACGCCCTGCGCGAGGCACTCCGCGCCCAGTTGCTCGAGAGGCGCGAGGCGTTGCGAGAACGGCTGAGCGGCAGTGACGAATCCACCGAGCGGGTGGAAATCGACAGCGCGTGCCAGAGCAAGGAGAGTCAGCTGTCGCGCACCGAGTCAGCGCAGGTGCGGGAAATGGCTCGGGCGCTCCGCGCCCGTTGGAAACGCGAACTCGGCCGCGTCGACGGCGCCTTGCGACGGATAGAAAACGAGGAGTACGGCAACTGCTTTGTCTGCGGGGAACCCATTCCCGCCCGTCGACTCCAAAACGATCCCAGCGTGACGCGCTGCGTCGAATGCGCTGAAGACGAATAGCCACCGATCAGGAGAGATTCGATGAAACGCACGCATACCCTGTTGGCCAGTGCCATGGCCGTGACCCTGTGCCAGCCCGTGCTGGCGGAAACGGCGCCGGAGGGGCTGTATTCCATGGATGCCCTGATCGGCGCCGACGTCTTTCTGGCCACCGATCGCAACCGCGAGGTAGGCGAGGTCGAGGACGTGCTCGTGGCCGAGAACATGAAGGTCCACGGGCTGGTGGTCGAGCTGGACGACGACCTCGATGGCGTCGGCAATGACGACTACCGCTTCGTCGAGGTGCGGCAGTTCTCGGTGGCGACGCGCTCCGGCGACCGGCTCGATCGCGTCTCCTACGCCGTGTTCCTCAACGAGGACCTCGACCAGGTGCGCGACTACCCGCGCGTCGACAACGACTGGTGGGCCCAGACCAAGGAGGCCGCGGCCAACATCTGGTCGAACACCAAGTCCGGCGCCTCCAGCGCCTGGCAGGCGACCAAGGACACCACCTCCAACGTCATCGACAAGACCAAGGAAACCACCCGCGACGTGCTCGAGAGCCTGCAGCGCACGCTCGAGTAATCCCCGTGGGAGCGAGCCTCGCTCGCGAAACGCGCCGTGGGCGCGTGTCCCGGCGTGGGTGGTCTCGCCCGAATTGATTCGCCGGCATGCCGTTTGGCGGGACAGCCGCTGAGGCGGCTTTCGCGGGCAAGGCCCGCTCCCACAATCGGATGCCCCGGGGCACATGCCCCTTAAGGTCGGGCTTCAGCCCGACGTCGGCCACCGGGCCGACTTCCCCTCGGGGTGGTCAGGCCGTTGCCGGCGCCAGCATCCGCTTGAGGTAATGGCCGGTGTACGAACCCTCGACCTCGGCGACCTGCTCGGGCGTGCCCGAGGCGATGATGCGCCCGCCGCCGGAGCCGCCCTCGGGGCCGAGGTCGACGATCCAGTCGGCGGTCTTGATCACGTCGAGGTTGTGCTCGATCACGATCACGGTGTTGCCGTGGTCGCGCAGGCGGTAGAGCACACGGAGCAACTGGGCGACGTCCTCGAAGTGCAGGCCGGTGGTCGGCTCGTCGAGGATGTAGAGGGTGTGGCCGGTGTCGCGCTTGGCCAGCTCGCGTGACAGTTTCACCCGTTGCGCCTCGCCGCCGGAGAGCGTGGTGGCGTTCTGCCCCAGCTTCACGTAACCCAGCCCGACGTCCATCAGGGTGGTCAGCTTGCGGTGCAGGCTGGGTACCGCCTCGAAGAACGCGGCCGCCTCCTCGATGGTCATTTCCAGCACGTCGGTGATGGTCTTGCCCTTGTAGCGGATGTCGAGCGTCTCGCGGTTGTAGCGCGCGCCGCCGCAGACGTCGCAGGGTACGTACACGTCCGGCAGGAAGTGCATCTCGACCTTGATCACGCCGTCGCCCTGGCAGGCCTCGCAGCGCCCACCCTTGACGTTGAACGAGAACCGCCCCGGCGTGTAGCCGCGCGAACGGGCCTCCTGCGTGCCGGCGAACAGGTCGCGGATGGTGGTGAACAGGCCGGTGTAGGTCGCCGGGTTGGAGCGCGGGGTGCGTCCGATCGGCGACTGGTCGATGTCGATCACCTTGTCGAGCTGATCGATCCCGTGGATGGTCTTGTACGGGGAGGCGGTCGCGCTGGCCCGGTTGAGCTGGTGGGCGCAGATCTTGTAGAGCGTGTCGTTGATCAGCGTCGACTTGCCCGAGCCGGACACGCCGGTGATGCAGGTGAACAGCCCCAGCGGGACGTGCAGCGGGTCACCGGCCAGATTGTGGCCGGTCGCGCCCTCGAGCGTGAGCATCTTCTCCGGGTCGGCGCGATGGCGCTCGGGCACGGCGATCTCGCGCTTGCCGGAGAGGTACTGGCCGGTGAGCGAGTCCTGGTTGGCCTCGATCTCTTGCGGGGTGCCCTGCGCGACCACCTGGCCGCCGTGCGCGCCGGCGCCCGGGCCGATATCGAGCACGAAGTCGGCCGCGCGGATCGCGTCCTCGTCGTGCTCGACCACGATCACCGTGTTGCCCAGATCGCGCAGGTGGGTGAGCGTGCCCAGCAGGCGATCGTTGTCGCGCTGGTGCAGGCCGATCGACGGCTCGTCGAGGATGTAGGACACGCCCACCAGCCCCGAGCCGATCTGGCTCGCCAGTCGGATGCGCTGCGCCTCGCCGCCCGAAAGCGTCTCGGCGCTGCGGTCGAGCGACAGGTAGTTCAGGCCGACGTCGTTGAGGAACTTCAGCCGCGCGCGGATCTCGCGCACGATCGGGGTGGCGATCTCGCCGCGGGCGCCCTCCAGTGCCAGCTCGTCGAAGAAGCCGGCTGAGTGGCCGATCGACCAGCGGGTCACCGTCGGCAGGTTGTAACCGTCGATGAACACGTGCCGCGCGGCGCGGTTCAGACGCGTGCCGTGACAGCTGGGGCAGGCCTGTTCGGAGATATAGCGCGCCAGTTCCTCGCGCACCGCCTGCGACTCGGTCTCGCGGTAGCGGCGCGACATGTTCGGCAGCACGCCCTCCCAGGGATGCGTGCGCTCCTTCGCCTGACCGCGCGGGCCGATGTAGGTGAAGGCGATCTTCTCCTTGCCCGACCCGTGCAGGACGATCTCGCGCAGATCCTCGGACAGCTCCTCCCACGGGGTCTCGAGGTCGAACTCGTAGTGGCGGGCCAGCGACGAGAGCAGCGCATGGTAGTAGGCATTGCGCCGGTCCCAGCCGCGCACCGCGCCGGCGGCCAGTGACAGCTCGGGGTTGATGATCACCTTCTGCGGGTCGAAGAACTGCTTCACGCCCAGCCCGTCGCAGCTGGGGCAGGCGCCGACCGGGTTGTTGAAGGAGAACAGCCTGGGTTCCAGCTCGCCCAGCGAGTAGCCGCACTTGGGGCAGGCGTGCTTCGAGGAGAAGACGTGCTCCTCGTCGGAATCCATCGAGACCACCATCGCCTGCCCGTCGGCCAGTCGCAGCGCGGTCTCGAAGGACTCGGCCAGACGTAATTGGAGGTCGTCGCGCACCTTGAAGCGGTCGACCACCACCTCGATGGTGTTCTTGGTCTTGGGATCGAGGGTCGGGATCTCGTCGATCTCGTAGACCGTGCCGTTGATGCGCACCCGCAGAAAGCCCTGCGACTGCCATTCCTGGAACAGCTTGTGGTGCTCGCCCTTGCGGTTCTCGATCACCGGCGCGAGCAGCAGCCACTTCGAGCCTTCCGGCAGGTCCATGACGTGGTCGACCATCTGCGAGACCGTCTGCGCGGTCAGGTCGATGTCGTGCTCCGGGCAGCGCGGGATGCCGGCACGGGCATACAGCAGGCGCAGGTAGTCGTAGATCTCGGTGACCGTACCCACCGTCGAGCGCGGGTTGTGCGAGGTGGTCTTCTGCTCGATCGAGATCGCCGGCGACAGGCCCTCGATGGTGTCGACGTCGGGCTTGTCCATCATCGACAGGAACTGGCGCGCGTAGGCCGACAGCGACTCGACGTAGCGGCGCTGGCCCTCGGCGAAGATCGTGTCGAAGGCGAGCGACGACTTGCCCGAGCCGGACAGGCCGGTGAAGACGATCAGCTTCTCGCGTGGCAGGTCGACATCGATGTTCTTGAGGTTGTGCGTGCGGGCACCGCGAATGCGGATAAACGGATCGGCCATGGTGTGCGATTGTCGCTCGATTGAATGGACGTCGCTCGCGGCGAAGAGGCGTGCTCCCCGCCGCGAACGGAACCGGTCATTGTAGTCGAAAGGGGGGAGATCTCATTGACCTGCCAGGCGGTTAGATGAATCGCGCCGGTGAGTGGTCCCCCTCTTCCCGGATGCTCAAGGAAACGCTGCACGATTCGATGGCGTCTCTGGCTCGCGGGTTTGTTCGCAAGCAAGGCGCCGGGCCGAAGACGGGCTTGTTGCCCGTCGAGGGATGGCAACGCCGAGTGCGGACAAACCCGCAAGCCCCATGTGGGCGGGCCGCCAAGGACCCATTTGCCGCGTTGCAGTCCTTGTAAAGGACATCCGCCATTCACGGCGGACTGCGCCTTGCAACTGGGCCCTTGGCGGTCCCGCAGAGGCGCTATCGAATCGTGCAGCGTTTCCTTTATAGTGACGGTTTGGCCGACGACGCGACCGGTCGGCAGGAACCAGTAAGGAGTGTGAATATGGCGAGCCGCGGTGTGAACAAGGCAATCATCATCGGCAACCTCGGGGTTGATCCGGACGTGCGCTACCTGCCGTCCGGCGGCCAGGTCACCAACATCCGCGTGGCCACCTCCGAGCAGTGGCGCGACAAGACCACCGGTGAGAACCGCGAGAACACCGAGTGGCACCGCATCGTCTTCTTCGGCAAGCTCGCCGAGATCGCCGGCGAGTACCTGAAGAAGGGCAGCCAGGTCTACATCGAAGGTCGCCTGCAGACCCGCAAGTGGCAGGGCCAGGACGGCCAGGACCGCTACACCACCGAGATCGTCGCCAACGAGATGCAGATGCTCGGCGGCCGTCCGGGTGCCGGTGGCGGCCAGGGCGGCGGCTACGGCGGCGGTCAGGCCAGCCAAGGTGGCCAGGGTGGCTACGGTGGTGGCGGTTACGGCGGTGGTGCCGCGGCCG
>NZ_SWAW01000029.1:0-25418 GCF_005096345.1 Guyparkeria sp. SB14A
TCGAACAGTGCCAGGCCGCGCCAGGCGCCGGCGCCGGGTGAGCAGCTGGTCGCGCAGCAGTCGCCAGTGCCGCGCCGCGGGCTTGGGGTGCGCGGCGTGGCTGGACTCCTGCGCCAGTCGCGCGCGGCCGTTGTCGATCAGTCGGCCGTAGGCGACGCCCGATGGGCAGACGATCTCGCAGGCACGGCAGGTCAGGCAGGTATCCAGATGGCGGGTGATGTCGGCGTCGGGCGCGAGTTCGCCCTGGCTGATGCCGAGCAACAGGCTGATCCGCCCGCGTGGGCCGTCGGCCTCGTTGTCGCTCAACGCGAAGGTGGGGCAGTGCGGTACGCAGATGCCGCACATGACGCAGTCGAGCGCATCCGAGCGGATGGCCTCGTCGAGGTGGCGCGTCGGGTGGTCGCTCGGGTCGGTGGCAGTCATGCGCAAAGAGTGCAGTGGCGTGATGTGGCGGTCAAGGCAGGCGATGGCGCGTCAAGTAAGGGGGGGGGGGCGAGGGCGTCGTGAGGCCCTGGGGTGGACGGCAGGCGCCCAGCGCGGGGCGGTCCCGACAAAAAAGTGTCGGTCGGGCTTGACGGCCCGTGGAGTATTAGTATATCTTGATACCGTGAATTGCTTATCCTCCTTTGGTGGTTCTTGTTGTTGCCGGCTCCTGCCGGCATTTTTTTTGTCTGCGATACACGCGTTGACGACCTGACGCCCATCGGTGCGGAAAGTCCTTCGCTTTCGGCGCCGATGCGTTTTATACTCCGCGGTTCTCCACGTTCGGGCCGGTTGTGAAATCGGTCTTGCGGGGTGCGTTGCCTTCGGGTAGACTTCGCGCCCTCTTGAAATCAATGTATCGCTTCTGGTTTGGGAGCTGTCGATCCATGAAAACCTATTCCGCCAAGCCGGCCGAGGTCAAACGCGACTGGTACGTCATCGATGCATCCGGCAAGACGCTGGGTCGCCTGGCTACCGAGGTCGCCCGTCGCCTGCGTGGCAAGCACAAGGCCGAGTACACCCCGCACGTCGATACCGGTGACTACATCGTTATCGTCAACGCGAAGGACATCAAGGTCACTGGCAACAAGGCCAAGGACAAGATGTATCACTTCCACACCGGGTTCATCGGCAACATGAAGCACTTCACCTTCGAAAAGCTGATGGAGCGTTCCCCGGAGCGCGTCATCGAGCTGGCCGTCAAGGGGATGCTGCCGAAGAACGCTCTCGGTCGCCAGATGTACACCAAGCTCAAGGTCTACGCCAACGCCGAGCACAATCATCAGGCGCAACAGCCGCAGCCGCTCGAGATCTAAGAGAGACTACCCATGGCAATGACACAGAATTACGGAACCGGTCGTCGCAAGAGATCCTCCGCACGGGTATTCCTGCGTCCGGGCACCGGTAACATCACCATCAACGGCAAGCGCATCGAAGACTTCTTCGGTCGCGAAACCGCGCAGATGGTCGTGCGCCAGCCGCTGGAGCTGCTGGAGCTGAGCGACAAGTTCGACGTCGTCGCGACCGTTGCTGGCGGTGGCCCGAGCGGCCAGGCCGGTGCCGTTCGTCACGGTCTGACCCGTGCGCTGATGGACTACGACGAGTCGCATCGTCCGAAGCTGCGCGAAGCCGGCTTCGTGACCCGTGACGCGCGTCAGGTCGAGCGTAAGAAGGTCGGTCTGCGCAAGGCACGTCGCTCGGTTCAGTTCTCCAAGCGCTGATCCGACGCCGTCCGGCCCCGTGCCGGATGCCTGCGAGACGAGAGCCCCGCCATCGAGCGGGGCTTTTGCTTTGCCCGGTCGAAACGTTGCGGGCCCGCTGAGCTGGTGGCGGGGAACTGGCACCGCGCCTGGCTCAGGCTCCCGGCTTTGCCGAGCCCCTCCTGGTCCGGTCAACGGGTCACGCGCCGCTCACACGCGCGGTTGCCGGGGAGGCGACATCCCCGCGACGCGGCATCTCGTGCCGGGCGAGCCGCTATTCCTCGAGCCTGATCCGACGCAGGCTGTAATCCCCGCCGTGGTTGACCAGCGTCACGCCCTGGAACGGGTCGCGCAGCCCGTTGTCCTGAACGCGCAGCAGGCGCCGGTCGTCCACGTGGACCTCCATCCGCCCGCTCTTATCGCGGGTCCAGGCGATGCGGTGAAAACGGCCATCCTCGAGATCGAGCCGGCCGTCGTGGCGGGCGATCACCTCGGCGTTGCCGGAAACCAGGCGCAGCAGGGCGAGCGCCGGCTCGGAGCCCGCGGAATAGACCAGTCGATAGCCGGTGCCGTCGGGGCGATCGCCCTGGAAAAGCCCCACCTCGAGTTGGCCGGGTTGCTCGCGTGAGGCGAGGTCCATTTCCATGGCGAAGTCGTTGCCGACCGGGGCGTTGGTGATGATCCTGGCCGGCTGGGTGGGGGCGGTCTGTTCGTCCTGTCGGCCGCTGCGCTGTTCGAGGATCATCCCGAGTACGGCCAGGCCGATGTCCTCGGGGCGATCCGAATTCAGCCCGCCCATGGCGCGATCATTCGCCGTGGTTGTGTCCACGATGCTGCGCAACCCGTTCCGGTCGACCTCGAACTCGCCGTTGAGCACCGTCCAGGACGGATTGTTGCGGTAATTGCCGTCGCTGAAGTCGTCCTGCAGCACCACGCG
Source organism: Guyparkeria sp. SB14A (assembly GCF_005096345.1). Lineage (NCBI taxonomy): Bacteria > Pseudomonadati > Pseudomonadota > Gammaproteobacteria > Chromatiales > Thioalkalibacteraceae > Guyparkeria > Guyparkeria sp. SB14A. The sequence continues at coordinate 2,620 of NZ_SWAW01000029.1, forward strand.
GGGGCTGCCGTCGTGTTCGACCTGCTCCGGCTTGGTCTGGCGCAGGCGCTCGAGCAGGTCGGCAGTGGCACGGCCGTCCCGGTACAACCCCATGTCGGCCTGGTACTGACGGATCGCGCTGCGGCTGCGGTCGCCCATGATGCCGTCGGTCGGACCGGCGTCGTAGCCCAGCCGGTTGAGTTCGCGCTGGACCTCGGCCACGCGTTCCTGCTCGGACAGGCTGTCGACCGGCGGGCGCGATGACGATGGCGTCGGCGACGACGTGGAGTCGTCCGCCTGCCAGTCACGTGCGGCCTGCTGGGCCTGGGAAACCTGCCGGGCGGTCATGCGCTCGGCGAGCAGGTCGCGCGCCTCGGCGGCGTGGCGATGGCCGTTTGCCGCGGCCAGGTTGTACCACTTGTGGGCCTCCACGAAATCCTGCGTGGTGCCGTTGCCGGCCTCGTGCAGGCGGCCGAGCATGTACTGGGAATAGGCATCACCCCGGTCGGCCGATTCGCGGAATTCCTGCAGGGCCTCCCGGTATTGCTGTTGGTCGTAATGGCGCATCGCCTGCGTGAAGTCGGCGCTGGCCACGCCGATTGAGCCGGCGAGGACGAGGCCGATGGTGAGGGTCTTGGTGATCACAGTCGCACCTCCAGTGGACTGACAGGGCGGTCGTCGTCCGTGTTGTCGGGATGATCGGTCCTTGGAGCCTAGCACCGGGGGTGGCGGGATGCGTGAGGTGTCGAGCTGTTGAGGGCGATGCGGGGTGCGTCGGGGCCCGCGCCGCGCGCCGGGGGCGAAAGGGGCAGGCAAAAAAGAGGCCGATGGCATCGCCATCGGCCCTTGCGTTGCGGGGTTGGTATGCCGGTGTCCCGGCATGGACGCGTCGACCGGCTCAGGAGTCCCCGGCGTTGGCCTGGCGCGTCGCCTCGAGGATTGCCTCGGCGTCCTGGCGTTCCTGCTCCAGGCCGAGCTTGTCGTAGGCGCGGATCAGGAGCTTGAGTGCCGGGATGGTGGAGGTCGAGCCGTTGTACTTGTCGAGTGCCGACTGGGCCCGGTTGGCGGCGGCGAGCCACGCGCCGCGGCGCATGTAGTACTCGGCGACCTCGACCTCGTGCTTGGCGAGCGAGTTGCGCACGTCGATCAGGCGGCGGCTGGCGTCATCGACGTACTGGCTGTCGGGGTATTGCTCGACCAGGCGGGAGAAGGACTTGTAGGCCTCCTCGAGTACCGACTGGTCACGCTTGGAAAGGTCCGGCGGGGCGATCTTGTTGATCAGCGAGTCGCCGCGGCTCATGTTGGCCAGGCCCTTGAGATAGAGGGCGTAGGCCACATTGTCACCACGCGGGTGCAGCTGGATGTAGCGATCCGCCGCGGCGATGGCCGAGTCCGGCTCGTCGTACTTGTAGTAGGCGTAGGCCACTTCCAGCTGGGCCTGCTCGGTGTAGGCACCGAACGGGTAGCGGCCCTCGAGGGTCTCGTACTTCTTGATCGCCGTTTCGTAGTCCGCCCGCCGCATGGCCTCGTTGGCCTCCTGGTAGAGCTGGCTGGCCGAGGCGGTGGGATCGGAAAGATCCACGCGATCGTCGTCGGACTTGGAGAACCAGGAGCAGCCGCTGGCGAAGGTGACCATGCCGGCAATCAGTGCCGCGCGGGCGAGGTGCCGGGGAAGAGTTCGGCGAGTGGCCGGGCGGTTACGGTCGCGATGCTGGGTCATGGTCAGGAGTGAAGGGCCGCTGGCAATGGTGAGTGGATGCCGACCGCCCCGGGCCGCACCGTGCGGCGCGTTGATGGGGCGGGCGTTAGCGGATAATCTTCGCAGATAAGATGCTAAAAACCAACCGATCTCATGACGGGTGTCGACCCGTCTTTTTCATGTCTCGACGGACGGCAGCAGACTGCGGTTCGTCCCCGGTTCAAAGGCTGATTTCCGACCGATGGATGTAGAACGTAACGCGTCGATTCCGGCCGAGCTTGCCGGCATGCGTCTCGACCAGGCGGCAGCCCAGTTGTGGCCGGACTTCTCCCGCAGCCGAATCCAGTCGTGGATCAAGGGCGGGCAGGTAACGGTGGACGGTCGTTCAATGCGCCCGCGCGACACGGTGCTGGGTGGCGAGACCCTATCCCTGAGCACCGAGCTCGAGCAGCAGAGCGAGGACCAGGCCCAGGCCATCCCGCTGGATATCGTCTTCGAGGACGAGCACCTGCTGGTGGTCAACAAGCCGGTCGATCTGGTGGTGCACCCCGGCGCCGGCAATCCCGATGGTACGCTGGTCAACGCGCTGCTCCACCACGACCCGGACCTGGCATTGCTGCCACGCGCCGGCGTGGTGCATCGGCTGGACAAGCAGACCAGCGGCCTGCTGGTGGTGGGCAAGACCCAGGCGGCCTACCAGGCACTGGTGGCCGATCTGGCCGAACGGCGCATCGGTCGGGAGTACGATGCGGTGGTGATCGGCCACCTGATCGCCGGCGGTACGGTCGATGCGCCGATCGGGCGCCACGCCCGCGATCGCCAGCGCCAGGCCGTGGTGCCCCAGGGCAAGCCGGCCGTCACGCATTACCGGGTGGTCGAGCAGTTCGGCGAGCACACCTGGTTGCGCGTCAAGCTGGAGACCGGACGCACGCACCAGATCCGGGTGCACATGGCGCACATCCGCCACCCGATCGTGGGCGATCCCGTCTATGGTGGTCGGCCGCGCCTGCCGCCGGGCGCCGAGGACATGCTGGTGGAGGTGCTACGCGACTTCGGTCGCCAGGCGTTGCACGCGCGTCGCCTGACGCTCACGCACCCGGAGACCGGCGAGACGCTGTCGCTCGAGGCCCCGTTGCCCGAGGACATGGACGAATTGATCGAATTGCTGCGCGACTATCGCGACGGCGTTGACGACGGAGAGGCCGAGGTTATCTATGTCGCGGATCCTGACTGACGCCCCCGAGGGCAGTCGTTTCATCGAGGCCACCTGGCCGGCGCCGGGCGGCGTGCGTGCCGGCGTGACCACCCGCATCGGCGGTCACAGCCGTCCGCCGTTCGACGGCTTCAACCTGGCGACCCACGTCGGCGACGACGCCGAGGCCGTGGCGGCCAATCGCCGCGATCTCGCCGAGATGCTCGGGTTGCCGGGGGCGCCGCGCTGGCTCAACCAGACCCACGGCACCACGGTGGTCGGGCCGAACGTGCCCACCGATCGCCCCGAGGGGGACGCCGCCTACACGGACCGGCCGGGCGAGGTGCTGGCGGTGCTGACGGCCGACTGCCTGTCGGTGACGCTCGCCAGCCACGACGGCCGGGAGGTGGCCGTGGCCCACGCCGGCTGGCGCGGGCTGGCCGCCGGCGTGATCGAGCGCACCGTGAACCGCTTTTCCGTGGCCGGCGACGGCTTGATGGCCTGGCTGGGCCCGGCGATCGGCCCGGCGCATTTCGTGGTCGGCGAGGAGGTGCGCGAGGCCTTCATGCGCGAGTACCCGGCCGACGCCTCCGCCTTCCGGGCGGCCGCCGAGACCGGCAAGTACCACGCCGACCTGTTCGCGCTGGCCCGCTCGCGGTTGCGTCGACAGGGGATTACCCGCGTGTTCGGCGGCGAGCGGGATACCTACGCCCTGCCCGAGCTGTTCTACTCGCATCGCCGCGACCAGGGCGAGACCGGCCGGATGGCCACCCTGGTCTGGCGCGAAACCGACGGATCAAGAGGACGACCGACATGAATCAACCCTGGCTTCTGCTGACCCTGGTCGGGGCGGATCGACCCGGCATCGTCGCCCACGTCACGCGGGTGCTGTTCGGCGTGGGCGCCGAACTCGGCGAGACGGCGATGATGCGCCTGGGCAACCAGTTCGCGATCATGATGATGGTGCGCGGCGCCGGCAACCCGGAAGAGGTGGCCGGTCTGCTCGAATCCACCCGCGCCGATTTCGGCCTCAAGCTGCACGTCGACGAGATCGACGCGGCCCTGCACCAGCACCGCGAGCCCGATGTCTCGGTCATCGTGCACAGTGCCGATCGCAGCGGGATTGTCGCCGATGTGACCGCCGCGCTGCTCGAGGCCGGCATGAACATCCTCGACCTGCGCTCCGACGTGGGCGGGTCGACTGACAAGCCGATCTACATCATGCAGATCGACGGCGAGAGCAGTCAGGGCATCGAGCCGATCGAGCAGTGCGTGGCGCGCTTTGCCGACCAGGGGCTGACCGTGCGCGTCACCCCGCTCGAGACGATGCGGGGGTGAGCGTGGAGCCGCTGCCGATCCTGACCTACCCGGACGAGCGCCTGAAAACGGTCTGCGAGCCAGTCGAGCAATTCGACCCGGAGTTGCGCGAGTTCGCCGAGCACCTGCAGCACACGGCCGACCAGGGGCCGTCGGCGGTCGGCATCGCCGCCCCCCAGGTGGGGCGCATGCAGCGCCTGTGCCTGGTGGACGCGACCCGCGCCAAGCGCCCGGTCGACAACAATGGCCCGCTGGTGCTGGTGAACCCGGCGATCACCAACTGGAAGGGCTTTGCCGTCGGCCGCGAGGGCTGCCTGTCCATCCCCGACTACACCGGCAAGGTGATCCGTGCCGAGACCATCGAGTTGACCGCCCAGGATATCGAGGGCCGTACGGTCACCTTTAAGATGAAGGGCTTCGAGGCGCGCATCGCCCAGCACGAGATCGATCACCTCGACGGCATCCTGTTCTTGGACCGGCTCGTGAGCCGGCACGCGGACCTGCGCGAGCGGTAAGCCTGACTGTCGTCGAATCGTGACCGGGCTGACACGCGCCGGTCACGCGCCGCTGGGATAACGGTGGGGTGGCCATTGCCGGAGGTGCCCCATGCAGACTCGCCTGCCCAGTTGCCCGCCATCCCGTCCCACTCTTCATCATTACCGCACGGTGATCGTCTCCGACGTCCACCTGGGCACGCCGGACGCCCGCCCCGACCGGCTGCTCGAGTTCCTCGGCACCGTTCACTGCGACACCCTGATCCTCAACGGCGATCTGCTCGACGTCTGGCAGATGCAGCGCCGCCGCTGGCAGTGGTCGGCGGAAAAGAGCGAGCTGTTCCGCCGGCTCCAGGCCCTGGTCGAGGCCGGTACGCGGGTTGCCTATGTGCCCGGAAACCACGACGAGTGCTTTCGCGCCTTCGTCGGTCAGACGTTCGCCGGGGTGTCGTTGCACAGGGAGCTGCACTTGACGCTGGCCGACGGTCGTCGCGCGCTGGTGCTGCACGGCGACGAATTCGATGACGAGATTGCCCCTTCCTCACCGGCCCGCTGGCTGGGCGATCTCGGCTATGGCGGGCTGTTGCGACTGGATCGCCTGCGCCGCCGCCTGAAGCAGCTCTTGGGCCGCCGCCCAGGCCATCACCTGGGGCGCGGCGATCGGCACGGGTCGCTGGTTCGCGCGATCAAGACGCGCGTGCCGGGGGCTCGGGCCCATGTCGCGCGCTTCGAGGCGGCGGCCCTGGCCCACGCCCGGCGCGAGGGCGTTGACGTCATCGTCTGCGGCCACATCCACCATCCCAATCTGCGCCAATGCGACGGCGTCACCTATGCCAATAGCGGCGACTGGGTCGAGGGCTGTTCGGCGCTGGTCGAGCACGCCGACGGTTCACTCGACGTGATCGAATGGGATGGCTTGTCCGCCGTCAGTCCGAGTGCGCCCGCCGACAGAACGCCCGAGTCGGAGCCGGAGGGTCCGGTCGCGATCAGCGGGAACTGAGCCGCCGCGAACCGGCACCGGGCGTCCCGCCTCTTGAATACCCCGATGCCGTGCCTACATTCCTAGGCAGTTACACGAATTCCGACGGCATACGAGGTGCTTTCAATGCGGATGGACAAACTGACCGCCAAGTTCCAGATGGCGCTGGCCGATGCGCAGTCGCTGGCCGTGGGCCAAGATCACCAGTTCATCGAGCCGGTCCATCTGATGGTCGCCTTGCTCGACCAGGAAGGCGGCACCGTGCGTCACCTGCTGACGCAGTCCGACATCAACGTCAACCTGCTGCGCTCGCAACTGGGTGAGATGCTCGACCGGCAGCCCGCCGTCTCCGGCGGCGAGGCGGGCGAGGTGCACATCTCCAACGATCTCTCGCGCCTGCTCAACGTCACCGACAAGCTCGCGCAGAAGCGCAGTGACCAGTACATCTCCAGCGAGCTGTTCGTGCTCGCCGTGATCGAGGACAAGAGCGAGCTCGGCGAGACATTGCGTCGCGCCGGTGCCTCCAAGGGCGCGATCGAACAGGCGATCGACAAGCTGCGTGGCGGCCAGTCGGTCGACGATCCCAACGCCGAGGACGCCCGCCAGGCCCTGGAGAAATACACCATGGATCTGACCGAGCGCGCCGAGCAGGGCAAGCTCGATCCGGTCATCGGCCGCGACGAGGAAATCCGTCGCGCCATCCAGGTGCTCCAGCGGCGCACCAAGAACAACCCGGTGCTGATCGGCGAGCCCGGCGTGGGCAAGACCGCCATCGTCGAGGGGCTGGCCCAGCGCATCGTCAACGGCGAGGTGCCCGAGGGCCTCAAGGACAAGCGCGTGCTGGCGCTCGACATGGGCGCGCTGCTGGCCGGCGCCAAGTTCCGCGGCGACTTCGAGGAGCGCCTGAAAGGGGTGCTCAACGACATCGGCAAGGCCGAGGGGCGGGTGATCCTGTTCATCGACGAGATCCACACCATGGTCGGGGCCGGCAAGGCCGACGGGGCGATGGATGCCGGCAACATGCTCAAGCCGGCGCTGGCCCGCGGCGAGCTGCACTGCATCGGCGCGACCACGCTCGACGAGTACCGCCAGTACATCGAGAAGGACGCCGCGCTCGAGCGCCGCTTCCAGAAGGTGCTGGTCGACGAGCCGTCCACCGAGGACACCATCGCGATTCTGCGCGGCTTGAAGGAGCGCTACGAGGTCCACCACGGCATCGAAATCGGCGATCCCGCGATCGTCGCCGCCGCCCAGCTCTCGCAGCGCTACATCACCGACCGGCAGCTGCCCGACAAGGCGATCGACCTGATCGACGAGGCGGCCAGCCGCATTCGCATGGAGATCGACTCCAAGCCCGAATCGATGGACCGCCTCGAGCGGCGCCTGATCCAGCTCAAGATCGAGCGCGAGGCGCTTAAAAAGGAGTCCGACGAGGCCTCCAAGAAGCGCCTGGCCAACCTCGAGGAGGAGATCGAGACGCTCGAGCGCGAGTACTCGGACCTCGAGGAGATCTGGAAGTCCGAGAAGGCCGCGGTCGCCGGCACCACGCACATCAAGGAGGCGCTGGATCGTGCGCGCACCGAGCTGGAGACCGCGCGGCGGGCGGGCGATCTGACCCGCATGTCCGAGCTGCAGTACGGCCGCATCCCCGAGCTCGAGCGCGAGCTGGCCGAGGCGCAGACCCAGGAAGAGCAGGGCGAGACCGAGAAGCCCAAGCTGTTCCGCAGCACGGTTGGTGCCGAGGAGATCGCCGAGGTGGTCTCGCGCTGGACCGGCATCCCGGTCTCCAAGATGCTCGAGGGCGAGAAGGACAAGCTCTTGCGCATGGAAGAGGCGCTCGGCAAGCGCGTCATCGGTCAGTCCGAGGCGGTCGAGGCGGTATCCGATGCGATCCGTCGCTCGCGCGCCGGGCTGTCCGATCCCAACCGCCCCAACGGCTCGTTCATGTTCCTCGGCCCCACGGGCGTGGGCAAGACCGAACTGACCAAGGCGCTGGCGACCTTCCTCTTCGACACCGAGGAGGCGATGGTGCGCATCGACATGTCCGAGTTCATGGAGAAGCACTCCGTGGCCCGCCTGGTCGGGGCGCCCCCGGGCTACGTCGGCTACGAGGAGGGCGGTTACCTGACCGAGGCGGTGCGCCGCAAGCCGTACTCCGTGATCCTGCTCGACGAGGTGGAGAAGGCCCACCCGGACGTCTTCAACATCCTGTTGCAGGTGCTTGACGACGGGCGCCTGACCGACGGTCAGGGGCGCACGGTCGACTTCCGCAACACCGTGATCGTGATGACCTCGAACCTCGGCTCGCAGCGCATCCAGGAACTGGCCGGTCAGGATGCCGACTACGAGCAGATGAAGACCGAGGTGCTCGAGATCGTCGGCCAGCACTTCCGCCCCGAGTTCATCAACCGGGTCGACGACGTGGTGGTCTTCCACCCGCTCGATCGCAGCGAGATCCGCAAGATCGTCGACATCCAGATCGAGTATCTGCGCAAGCGTCTCGCCGACCGCGAGATCGGGCTGTCGCTCACGGATGCCGCTCTGGATGCGCTGGGCGAGGCGGGCTTCGACCCGGTCTACGGGGCGCGGCCGCTCAAGCGGGCCATCCAGCATCGCCTGGAGAACCCGCTGGCCCAGGCGATCCTCAAGGGCGAGTACCTGCCCGGCGAGACGGTCGCGGTCGACGTGCGCGACGGCGAGCTCACCCTCGGCAAGGGCTGATCGCCGCGGGCAAGCCGCTCGATCGTTCTGACTCAAGGGCCACCGGTGGCGACGCCGGTGGCCTTTTTCGGTTATGGTTTGCGCCACGTTTCCCATCGGGACGGTCGGCACGACTGCCATACGCGCTTTGCGCGCAGAACCGTCCCTAGCGCAAGGATCCCCGCGTGGCCCTGAAGATCATCGAAATCGTTGCGCCGGCCAGCGAGAAGGCCGCGATCGCCCGCATTGCCGACTCGCACGACGTGGTCGATTGGTGGCGTACCTCCTCGTTCGAGGACGAGCGCTTTTCCACCGAACTGGTGGTGCGGCCCGAGGGCCAGCAGGAGGTGCTCGACGACCTGCAGCAGATTCTCGATCGCTGCGAGGACGCGCGCATCATCATCTTCGGCCTGCAGGCGACCCTGCCCGCCGCCGGCGACGAGGAGGGCGAGGCCGAGTCGCGGCGCTCGACCGCCTCGCGCTCACGCGAGGAGCTCTACGCCGAGGTCGCCGGGGGTGGCGCCATCACCTCGACCTACCTGCTGCTCTGCGGGCTGTCGGCGGTGGTCGCCGCGATGGGCATGCTCGAGGACAGTGCCGCGGTGGTGATCGGGGCGATGGTGATCGCGCCGTTGCTGGCCCCCAACCTGGCGTTGGCGCTGGGCACCACGCTTGGGGACCCCGATTTGTCCCGGCGCGCGATTGCTGCGAACCTGGCCGGCCTGGCCCTGTCGGTCGGCCTGGCCCTGTTGATGGGGCTGGTGCTCGATCCGGTCACCAACAGTCAGCTGCTCGATCGCACCGACGTGAGCTATCCGGCGATGATCCTCGCCCTGGCCTCCGGGGCGGCGGCGGTGCTGTCGCTGACCTCGGGGGCCGCGGCCGGCCTGGTGGGGGTGATGGTGGCCGTGGCGCTGATGCCGCCGGCCGCGGCCCTGGGGCTGTTCGTCGGCTGGGGGCAATGGGACAATGCGATTGCCGCCGGCCTGATGCTGGCGATCAATATCGCGGCGATCAATCTTTCGGCCAAGCTGGTGTTCGTGCTCAAGGGCATCTCGCCGCGGCACTGGCCGGAAAAGACCCGCGCGCGCCGGTCGATGCGCTGGTCCTTCGCCTTCTGGGGCATGTCGCTGCTGGTGCTGGCCGGGCTGATCTGGCTGGCAAAATACTAGGGGCATCCAGTGCGCGTAGAGCCCCCATCCGAGTTTCCCTAGCTATATGTTCACGTAACACGAGGAAGATCGACCCGTGCAGGATTTCCGTCAGGCCTTCGTCCAGTTTGCCGTGGAGCACCAGGCGCTCCGGTTTGGTGAGTTCACGCTCAAGTCCGGGCGCGTCAGCCCCTACTTCTTCAACGCCGGGTCCTTCGCGGACGGCCAGGCGCTTTCTGCGCTGGGCGGGTTCTATGCCGACGCGATCCTGGATGCCGGGATCGAGTTCGACGTGCTGTTCGGTCCGGCCTACAAGGGCATCCCGCTGGCGGCGGCCACGGCGATCGCGCTGGCCGAGCGGACCGGCGAGCCGGTGCCGTGGTGCTTCAATCGCAAGGAGGCCAAGGATCACGGCGAGGGCGGCAACTTGGTCGGCGCGCCGCTCTCCGGTCGGGTGCTGATTATCGACGACGTGATCACCGCGGGCACGGCGATCCGCGAGTCGCTCGAGTTGATTCGCGCCAATGGCGCCACCGCCGTGGGCGTGGCGGTGATGATGGACCGACAGGAGCGGGGCCAGGGCGAGCTGTCGGCGATCGGCGAGCTCAAGCGTGACCACGACCTCGACGTGGTCGCGATTGCCAATCTCGACGGGTTGATCGAGTTCTGTGCCAGCGATGCGAACCTGGCCGAATCGGCCGAGGCCATGGCCAACTACCGCAAGGAGTACGGCGTGGCCGACTGAGTCGGCCCGTTTCGTTTGCGGCAATGAAAAAAGGCCCCGCTCGAGAGCGGGGCCTTTTGCTGCACCGGGTTGCCGGGCGCCGGCAACCCGGCGCGCGATCAGATGGACTTGATGCGGTTGACCAGGGTCGACTTGCGACGCGCAGCCGTGTTGCGCTTGAGAATGCGCTTGGTCACCATCCGGTCCAGGATCGGCTGGGCTTCACGATAAGCTTGCTGCGCCTTGTCCGCATCACCGTCCTTAACGGCCTTGATGACGGCCTTGTAGGCGGTGCGTACCTGCGAGCGCATCGCCATGTTGTGCTGGCGGGCTTTCTCAGCCTGGCGAACGCGCTTTTTGGCTTGAGCGGTATTGGCCACGGGTAAACTCCTCGAATTCGGCTATAAATCTGGTGAAACGTGATGGAAACATCAGTTCAAGGCGCGGGATTATGCCATACCGGTGGGTGTAGTCAAGAACAATCCCGTCGCCGCTGACCACGAGCGGCCACCGCGGACAGGCGCTGCGGTATCCTGCCGGACATGGATCACCATCATACCGCCAATCCCTCTCATGCCGCGACTCCGACCTGCTGGACGGTGGTCGTGCCGGGTCCCTTCTTCGGCGGGTTTACCTACCATTTCGATCTTGACGCCGGCCCCGCCCCCGGGGTGCGCGTGCGGGTGCCGTTCGGTCAGTCCGAGCGGGTGGCCGTGGTGATCGAACCGGCCTCGGCCGAGGGTGAGCAGGAGACGCGCCCGATCCTCGAGGTGCTCGACGAGGCGCCGCTGCTGGATGATCGCACGTTGGCCTGCCTGCGCTGGGCGGCCGCCTACTATCACCACCCGTTGGGCGAGGTCGTCTTCGCCGCCCTGCCCAAGGCCCTGCGCGGCGAGCGTCGCCTCGAGGTCGAGGCACTGGTCTCGACCCCGGCCGGTCGGTCGGCGCTGGAGGCGGGTGAGGCGAAAGGCGAGCGGCAACGCGAGGCCTTGTCGCGGTTGGTGACGTCAGCCGGGCCGGTGCCGGTCGCGAAGCTGGGGCCGGCCGCGGTGCGGCGTCGGCTGGTGGAGAAGGGCTGGGCCGAGCCGACCCGGATGACCGCACCCGCCGAGTGGTCCGTGCCCGTCGAGCCGGGGAGCGAGGCGGCGCCCGCGCTCAACGCCGAGCAGCAAGGCGCCGTCGACGCCATCGTCTCGGCCGGCGAGGGCTTCCGGGCCTGGCTGCTGCACGGGGTGACCGGCAGTGGCAAGACCGAGGTCTACCTGGCCTTGATCGAGCGCGAGCTGGCCGCCGGTCGCCAGGTGCTGGTGGTGGTCCCGGAGATCTCGCTCACCCCGCAGTTGATCGATCGCTTTGCCCGGCGGCTGTCGGTGCGCCCGGCCGTGTTGCACTCGGGGCTGGCCGACGGCGAGCGGCTGGCGGCGTGGCGGGCGGTGGCCGCAGGCACGGCCGGGTTGGTGATCGGTACACGCTCGGCGGCCTTCGTGCCGCTGGCCCGGCCGGGCCTGATCGTGGTCGACGAGGAGCACGATGCCGCGCTCAAGCAGCAGGAGGGCTTCCTTTACCACGCCCGCGACGTGCTGGTCTGGCGGGCACGGCAACTGGCCATTCCCATCCTGCTGGGCTCGGCCACGCCGTCGCTCGAGAGCCTGCGCCATGCCTGGGACGGTCGCTACGGCCACCTGCGGCTGACCGAACGGGCGAGCGGGGCGACCATGCCGGCGATCCATTGCCTGGACGTGCGTGGCCAGACGATGGTCGCGGGGCTCTCCCCGGCGTTGCTGCGCGCGATCGAGCGCCACCTGCTCGCCGGGGGGCAGGTCATGCTGTATCTCAACCGGCGCGGTTATGCCCCGAGCCTGGTCTGTCATGCCTGCGGCTTTGTGGCCGGCTGCCCGCATTGCGACGCGTTTCTTACCTGGCACCGGCAGATCGGGCGGTTGCGCTGCCACCACTGCGGCTTCGAGCAAGGCGTGCCGGCGGACTGCCCGTCCTGCCAGGCGCCGCTCTCGGTGCGCGGCATGGGCACCGAGCAGCTGGAGGACGTGCTCGCCGCCCGTTTTCCGGGGTTCGGTATCGTGCGATTGGACCGCGACGCCACCGCCGGCAAGGGGGTGATGGCCGACAGCCTTGCCCGCATCGCCCGTGGCGAGGCCCGCCTGGTGGTGGGCACCCAGATGCTGGTCAAGGGGCATGATTTCCCCGGCGTGACCCTGGTGGGCGTGGTCAACGCCGACCAGGCGCTGTTCGCCTCGGACTTTCGCGGGCCGGAACGCTTCGCCCAGTCGCTGTTGCAGGTGGCCGGGCGTGCCGGGCGCGCCGAGCGTCCCGGCGAGGTGCTGGTGCAGACACACGATCCCGAGCATCCGGTGCTGCGCCGTCTGCTTTCCGAGGACTACGAGGCGGTGATGGCCGCCCAGCTGGTCGAACGGGAACAGGCGGAGTTGCCGCCGACGCGCTTCGCCGGGTTGATTCGCGCCGACGCGCCGCAGGCCGATGCCGCGCGAGGCTTTCTCGCGGGCGTCGCCGACCAGTTGCGTGAGCGCTTCGGCGACGAGCTGGCCGTCTGGGGGCCGGTGCCGGCACCGCTGGCACGGCGGGCGGGGCGTTATCGCTTTCAGCTGTTGCTGCTCGCGCAGGTGCGCAGCACACTGCATCGTGCCTTGTGGGCGGTGGATGACTCGGTCGGCAGTCGACGCCTGGGGGGGGCGGCTGCGCTGGTCGATCGACGTCGATCCGATCGATCTCGCCTGACGGCGACGGCCGGTGCATTACACTGTGGGGAAATCCCCTCGACCTGGAGAATAGCGACGTGAAGAAGATCGAAGCGATTATCAAGCCGTTTCGGCTGGACGACGTGCGTACCGCGCTGATGGACCTGGGCATCAACGGCCTGACCGCCACCGAGGTGAAGGGCTTCGGCCGGCAGAAGGGGCACACCGAGCTCTATCGTGGCGCCGAGTACGTGGTCGACTTCCTGCCCAAGGTGAAGCTCGAGGTGGTCATCAGCGATGACCAGGAAGACTCGGTCGTCGATGCCATCGTCAAGGCGGCCTATTCGGGCAAGATCGGTGACGGCAAGATCTTCGTCTCGCCGGTCGAGCGCGCGGTGCGCATTCGCACCAGCGAGGAGAACGAAGACGCCCTCTGAGTTGCGACCGGCGGATTCAGCCGTCGATCAGGCGTTCGAGGCGGTAGGGCGTCGCGTCGAGGCGAGTCTCGCGCCCGGCCATGCGGTCGGCGAGTAGTTCCGCTGCGGCGGGCGCCATGGCCAGGCCGTTTCGATAGCCGCCCGTGTTGGCCCAGAGGCCGCCGATGGCCGGGTGTTCTCCCAACAGCGGGAGTTCGTCGGCCGAGCCCGGGCGCAGACCGGCCCAGCGATGGGTGATCCGCGCCCCGGTCAGTTGCGGCCAGAGGCGGCAGGCCGTGGCGTGCAGTCGCGCCTGGGCCGCCTCGTCCACCGTCTTGTCGAATCCTGCGTTTTCCACCGTGGACCCGATCACCACCGAGCCGTCGCGGCGCGGGATCAGGTAGACCCCGCCGTCCATCAGGATGCGATCGAGCCCGTTCTCCGCACGCGGTTCGAGGCGCAGCATCTGGCCCCGGACCGGGAACAGGCTGCCGTCTGGCAGCCCCGGGATCAGCGACTCGCTCCAGGCACCGGCCGTGACCACGACCCGGTCGGCCTGCAGTTCGCCTTGGCCGGTCGCGACCCCGGTCACGCGCCCGTTCTCCAGCAGCAACCCCTCGGCCGCGCAGTGCTCGCGCAGCGCGATGCCGCGTGCGTGCAGGGTGTCGGTCAGCGCGTCCAGCAGGTAGGGGTTGCGCACGTTGGCCACCTCGGGCAGCCATAGGGCATGGGTTTCGGCCTGCCGACGCCATTGGTGGGCGATGCCGACGGATTCGAGCGTCGCGCCGATCGACTCGACCGTCTCGCCGTCACCGATCGGGTCGAGGATTTCCATGCCGGTGACCCAACGTTCGGGGTCGACGGGCGAGTCGAGCGAGTCGAGCAGGGCGGGGTAGCGGCGCATGCCCTCGGCGGCGAGCCGCAGGACGGGCATGGGGTAGCGCCAGGCATACAGGGGGCAGAGGATGCCGCCACCGGCCCAGGAGGCCTCGGTGCCGGCGCGATCGCGATCGAGCACGACCACCGAGGCGCCGTCCCGTTCGAGGGCCAGGGCGCTGGTCAGGCCGGCGATGCCGGCGCCGACGACGATGATGTCGAAGCGGGTCGAGCTCACGGGAAGACGATGCCACCTGGCTCGGACACGGCCCGATTCCCGCCATGGCGGAGTCAGGCAGACCCCGTGACGCCCCCATGGGGTGGGGCGGTATCGGGGGCGGCGTCCGGGAAAACTGGAGCGGGTGAAGGGAATCGAACCCTCGTCTTAAGCTTGGGAAGCTTCTGCTCTACCATTGAGCTACACCCGCAGGATTGGTCTGTCCCGCCGCCATTCCTGTGACCTTCAGCGCCCGGTTGAATCGACAGTGCCGATTCAACCGGGCTCCCGTTGGGCGAGCCGGGCAGGGCTCATCCGCGGCGTTATGGCTCTTGGCAAGGGCGTTGCCATTACCGGCGAGCCATGCCTTGCGGCTAAGCCCTTCCCGACACGCTGAAGGCTACAGGAATAGCGGCGGGACACACCGGGGGCAATTATCCTGTCCGGCCGGCGCAAACGCAAGCCGGCGATCGGTTCGCGGGGTTCAGTCGAGCGGCGGCAGTTCGTCGCTGTCGGACTTGTCGCTCTTGATCCCGCTGGAGTCGGCGGCAGCGGCCTTGAGCTCGTCCTGGCCGCTGCCGAAGCTCATCAGCCATTCCATGTTGCTGCGGCTGTCGGCATTCGCCAGCGCCTCGTCGCGCGAGATCAATCCCTTCTTGAAGAGATCCAGGATCGACATGTCGAAGGTCATGGTGCCGGCCGAGGCGTTCTTCTCCATCGATTCCTTGATCGCGTCGACCTCGCCGCGCTTGATCAGGTCGGAGACCAGCGGCGTGTTGATCAGGATCTCGACGGCCGGCAGGCGTTTGCCGCCGCTGCCGATGATCAGACGCTGCGAGATGATCGCCTTGAGGTTGAGCGACAGGTCCATCAGCAGCTGGTCGCGCGACTCGGAGGGGAAGAAGCGGATGATCCGGTCGAGCGCCTGGTTGGCGTTGGTCGCGTGCAGGGTGCTGATGCACAGGTGGCCGGTGTCGGCGTAGGCCAGTGCGTGTTCCATGGTCGCCCGGTCGCGTACCTCGCCAATCATGATCACGTCGGGTGCCTCGCGCAGGGCCTCCTTGAGGGCCGCGGCGTAGGAGCGGGTATCGACACCTACCTCGCGCTGGTTGACCACCGAGTTGCGGTGCCGGAAGGCGAATTCCATCGGGTCCTCGACCGTGAGGATGTGCCCCGGGCGTGCCTCCGCGCGGTGGTCGATCATGGCCGCGAGCGTGGTCGACTTGCCCGAGCCGGTCGCGCCGACCACCAGGATCAGGCCGCGGCGTTCGGTGATCAGGTCCTCGACCACCATCGGCAGGTTGAGGTCGGCCGCACGCGGGATCTCCGCCTGGATGTAGCGGATCACCAGCGACCACTCGCCGCGCTGCATGAAGACGTTCATGCGGAAACGGCCGATGCCCGGGCGCGACAGGGCGACGTTGAGCTCGAGGTTCTCGAGGAAGTCGTCGATCTGGTGCTGGTTGAGCACCGAGCGCGCCAGTTCCTCGACCTGGCCGCTGCGCAGCCGGTCTTTGCCGATGAAGCGCATCTCGCCCTGGATCTTGATCGCCGGCGTCGTGCCGCTGGAGAAGTACAGGTCGGAGCCTTCCTTGTCGGCGAGCAGCTTCAGGTAGGGTTCGAGGCTCAGTTGGCTCATGTGTCAGCGTCCTGTTGAGGTCGTGGGGCGGCTCAGTCGGCCTCGACCTTGAGGTCGTCTTCCGAATCGTCCTGGCGGCTCTTGGGCAGGCCGCGCTTGCTCTCGAGCTTGATGCGCAGGCGCAGGTCGTTGACCGAGTCGGCCTTGCTGATGGCCTCGTCGTAGTCGACCTGGTGGCTGTCGTAGAGATCGAACAGCGCCTGGTCGAAGGTCTGCATGCCCAGCTCGCGCGAGCGCTTCATCACTTCCTTGATCTCGGAGACGTCGCCCTTGAAGATCAGGTCGCCGATCAGGGGTGTGTTGATCAGCACCTCGACGGCCGGCACCCGGCCCTCGCCATCCGTCTTTCTCAGCAGTCGCTGCGAGATCACCGACTTCAAGTTGAGCGACAGGTCCATCAGCAACTGCTGGCGTCGCTCCTCGGGGAAGAAGTTGATGATGCGGTCGAGCGCCTGGTTGGTGTTGTTCGCGTGCAGCGTGGCCAGACACAGGTGGCCGGTCTCGGCGAACGCGATGGCGTGATCCATGGTCTCGCGGTCGCGGATCTCGCCGATCAGGATCACGTCGGGGGCCTGGCGCAGGGTGTTCTTCAGTGCCGCCGCGAAGGATTCGGTGTCCACGCCCACCTCGCGCTGGGTGACGAGGCAGCCCTTGTGCTTGTGGACGAACTCGATCGGGTCCTCGATGGTGACGATGTGCCCGCGCGAGTTCTCGTTGCGGTAATCGAGCATCGCCGCGAGCGAGGTCGATTTACCCGAGCTGGTCGCGCCGACGAAGATCACCAGGCCGCGTGCGGTCATGGCGATCTCGCCGAGGACGTCCGGCAATTTCAGATCAGCAAAATTGGGGATGTCCGAGCGGATCATCCGCAGGACCATGCCCTCTGAGCCACGCTGCATGAAGGCGTTGACACGGAAGCGCGCGATCCCTGGCAGGGCGATGGCGAAGTTCGCCTCGTGGGACTCCTCGAAATGGGCCACCTGCTTGTCCGTCATGATCGAGCGGACCAGCATCTGGGTGTTTTCCACCGAGAGCTTCTGGTCGGTCAGGTGGACGACCTTGCCGTCGATCTTGGCCGACGGCGGGGCGCCGACGGTGACGAACAGGTCGGAGGCGTCGCGTTCGACGGCCCGCTTGAGGAGGGCCTGTACGTAGTTGGCTGCTTGCTGACGGTCCATCGTAAGTTCCCGGCTTGCGTTCTCCGCCTGGCCAGCACGTGCTGGTCGCTGCGGATCGAGTGAGCGGGGCGAGCGCACAATTTATGGCCGGCCACGGCTGGCGTCGGCCCGCGCGGTTGCCCCGGCGCGTGGCAGTTACATGAAGTCGTTCTTGTTCTTCGCCCGACCCCGAGCCAGCTCCTTGGAGACCACGCCGCGGCTGACCAGTTGCTTGAGGTTCTGGTCGAGCGTCTGCATGCCCTGGGCCTGGCCGGTCTGGATCGCTGAGTACATCTGGGCGACCTTGTTCTCGCGGATCAGGTTGCGGATGGCCGGCGTGCCCAGCATGATCTCGTGCGCCGCGACGCGCCCGCCGCTGATCTTCTTGAGCAGCGTCTGCGAGATGACCGCGCGCAGGGACTCGGAGAGCATCGCGCGCACCATGTCCTTCTCCGCCGACGGGAAGACGTCGATGATCCGGTCGATGGTCTTGGCCGCCGAGTTGGTGTGCAGGGTGCCGAAGACGAGGTGGCCGGTTTCCGCGGCGGTCAGCGCCAGTCGGATGGTCTCGAGATCACGCAGCTCGCCCACCAGGACCACGTCCGGGTCTTCGCGTAGCGCGGAGCGCAGGGCGGCGTTGAAGCTGTGGGTGTCGCGATGCACCTCGCGCTGGTTGACCAGGCACTTCTTCGAGTCGTGGACGAATTCGATCGGGTCCTCGACGGTGAGGATGTGGTCGTTGCGGTGGTCGTTGATGTAGTCGACCATTGCCGCGAGCGTGGTCGACTTGCCCGAACCGGTCGGGCCGGTGACCAGCACGATGCCGTTGGGGTAGTCGCACAGGTCCTGGAAGACCTTGGGCGCGTCGAGCTGCTCGAGGGTGAGCACCTTGCTCGGGATGGTGCGGAACACCGCACTCGCGCCGCGGTTCTGGTTGAAGGCGTTGACACGAAAACGGGCATGGCCGCGCAGTTCGAAGGAGAAGTCGACCTCGAGGTTGTCCTCGTACTCCTTGCGCTGCCGGTCGTTCATGATGTCGTACACCATGGTGTGGACATCCTTGTGTTCCATCACCGGCACGTTGACCTTGCGGATGTCGCCGTCGATGCGCACGCGAGGTTGCTCGCCGGCCGACAGGTGGAGGTCCGATGCCCCGTTCTTGACGGTGAACATCAGCAGGGAGTCGATATCTCGGGATTCGGCCATGCGATCGTCCTTTGAGGGGGAAGGCCCCGTTACAAGTCCATTGGTGGTGCCTGTCGAAGGCCCGGAGGCCCCGTGGTGACGGGGCTCGGCCTTCGTTGCAGACAAGGTAAAACGAACACGCACAAGGTGCAAGATGGGAAATCGAGAAAGCGCATACCGCGGCATCGTCGGGCGGATTGCCGCCGCCGCTGAGAGTCGGTCCGAGCCGGCGGGCGAGGTGAGGCTGGTGGCCGTGAGCAAGCGCCAGCCGGTCGAGGCGATCCGGGCACTGGCCGAGCTGGGCCAGCGCGACTTCGGCGAGAACTACCTGCAGGAGGCCCTCGACAAGCAGTCCGAACTGGCCGACCTGTCCTTGACCTGGCATTTCATCGGGCCGATCCAGTCGAACAAGACCCGCGCGATCGCCGCGCACTTCGACTGGGTCCACAGCGTCGATCGCGTCAAGGTTGCCCGGCGCCTGGGGGAGCAGCGCGATCCCTCGTTGGCGCCACTGAAGGTCCTGATCCAGGTGAACGTCGACGGCGAGGAGAGCAAGTCCGGCGCCGACCCGGCGGACGTGCCCACCATCGTCGCCGCCTGCGCCGAGTCCCCCACGCTCGAGTTGCGCGGGCTGATGTGCATCCCGCGGCCCGGTAACACGACGGCGTTCGAGCAACTGGCCGCCCTCAACCGCTCGTTGCCCGAGCCCCTGCCCGATCTCTCGATGGGCATGAGCGGCGATTTCGAGGCCGCGATCGCCGCCGGGGCCACGATCGTGCGCGTCGGTACCGCCCTGTTCGGGCCACGAGACTGAACGTGTCCGGGCCGTTCCCGGTCGCCATTCGTGTTATTTTCTTAGGCCTTCGTTCCCGTTCACGTACAGCTGGCAGGTGAGACAATGAATGCCTCGCGGATAGCGTTCATCGGTGGTGGCAACATGGCCGCCGCATTGATTGGCGGCATGCTCAAGGACGCGCCGGCCGGCGCCCGGCCCTCGATCGTGGTCGCCGAGCCGGATGCCGATCGGCGTCGCGGACTCGCCGACCAGCTGGGTGTCGAGGTCACCGAGGTCAACCACGCGGCCATCGACGGGGCGCAGCTGGTGGTCCTGGCGGTCAAGCCGCAGGTGATGCAGACCGTCGCCGAGGGTCTCGCGCCGCAGCTGGCCGCCGGCCAGCTGGTGGTCTCGATCGCCGCCGGCATCCCGGTGGCCGCGTTGGCCCGTTGGCTCAACGGCCACGCCGCGATCGTGCGTGCCATGCCCAATACCCCGTCGATGGTCGGCTGCGGTGCCACCGGGCTGTTCGCCTCCGAGGCGGTCAGCCGCGAGCAGCACAGCGATGCCGAATCGCTGATGCGTGCGGTGGGCGTGGTCCAGTGGCTCGAGGACGAGGCGCAGATCGACGAGGTCACCGCGCTGTCCGGCAGCGGCCCTGCCTACGTGTTCTACCTGATGGAATCGATGCAGTCGGCGGCCGAGGGCATGGGCATGGCGCCCGACGTGGCGCGCCTGCTCACCCTGGAGACCGTCTTCGGTGCCGCCAAGCTCGCGTTGGCGGCCGACGATTCGCCGGCCGAGCTGCGCCGCCGGGTCAGCTCGCCGGGCGGGACCACCGAGCGGGCGATCGCGACCCTGGACGAGGCGGGCGTGCGCGATGCCTTCGCCCGCGCCATTCGTGCCTCGCGCGATCGCAGCCGCGAGCTGGCGGCCGACGTCGACAAGCGCGCGGCGGATTGAATCGATCCCAGTCGGGGCGGCCCGTCGGCCGCCAACCAACAACCTGTCGAGTGATTTCAGATGAGCGGTAGCTTCGGTGATCCGAGCGTTTTCCTGATCCGGGTGCTTTTCGAGCTGGTGGCCTTCGTCGCCTTCGCCCGGTATTTCCTGCAACTGTTCCGGGCGAATTTCTACAACCCGGTGACCCAGGCGATCGTCAAGATCACCGACCCGGTGCTCAACCCGCTGCGCACGGTGATCAAGCCGGTCGGTCGCCACGACCTGGCCGCGCTGGTGTTCGGCGTGGTCATGGTGGCGCTGATGGTCTGGGCGATCACCGCGATGCAGGGCGTGGGCATGACCGGCACCGGGGTGTTCATCGGCACGGTCTACTTCACCTTCCTGACGGTGACCAACCTGTTCTTCTGGACCGTGCTGCTGCGCGCGGTGGCCTCCTGGCTGGGCAACGACCGCTCGCCGGGCGTCGCCTTTCTCGCCGATCTCACCGACCCGGTGGTCGACCCGGTCCGCCGCGTGCTGCCGCCGATCGGTGGGATCGATCTCTCGCCGCTGGCCGTTTTGCTGATCATCCAGGTCGCCCAGATGGTGGTCGGCAACATGCTGATGGGCTGAACGCGACGGGATGAATGCCAAGGGGACGTTGATGAGCGCATCCACGACAGACAACGCCGCGGTTCACGGTGCAAGCGCCCAGCCGGGTTCGGTAGGGCTGGTCGAGCCGCAGACCGCGCGCATCGACACGCCGCTGCTGCTCGATTGCGGTCGGCGTATCGAGAGCTATGACCTGGTCTACGAGACCTACGGCGAGCTCAACGAGCGCGCCGACAATGCCGTGCTCATCTGCCACGCGCTGTCCGGGGACCACCACGCCGCCGGTCGGCATCGCCCCGAGGACCGCAAGCCGGGCTGGTGGGACACCGCCATCGGCCCGGGCAAGCCGATCGACACCGATCGCTTCTTCGTCGTCTGCGTGAACAACCTGGGTGGCTGCAAGGGCTCGACCGGGCCGCTCTCCGAGAACCCGGAGACCGGGCGCCCCTACGGCCCGGACTTCCCCATCCTGACCGTGCGCGACTGGGTCAACAGCCAGCACGCCCTGATGCGCCGGCTCGGCATCTCGCGCTGGGCGGCGGTCACCGGTGGCAGTCTCGGCGGCATGCAGGTGATGCAGTGGGCGATCAGCTACCCGGAGGCGATCGCCCACGCGGTGGTGATCGCCGCGGCGCCCAAGCTCTCGGCGCAGAACATCGCCTTCAACGAGGTGGCGCGCCAGGCGATCATCACCGACCCGGACTTCCACGACGGGCGCTACGCCGAGCACGGCGTGATCCCGCGCCGCGGGCTGATGCTCGCGCGCATGCTCGGCCACATCACCTACCTGTCGGATGATGCCATGCGCGCCAAGTTCGGCCGCGAGCTGCGCTCGGGCAAGGTGCAGTATGGCTTCGACGTGGAGTTTCAGGTCGAGTCCTACCTGCGCTATCAGGGCACCAGCTTCGTCGACCGCTTCGATGCCAACACCTACCTGTTGATGACCAAGGCGCTGGACTACTTCGACCCGGCCGCCGAGGCCGACGACGATCTCGCCACCGCGCTGGCGCCGGCCACGGCCCGTTTCCTGGTGGTGTCGTTCACCTCGGACTGGCGCTTCTCGCCGGCCCGCTCGCGCGAGATCGTTCGCGCGCTGCTGGCCTCGGGCAAGTCGGTCTCCTACGCCGAGGTGGAGGCGCACCAGGGGCACGATGCCTTCCTGATGCCGATTCCCTACTACCACCAGGTGCTGCGTGGCTACTTCGACAACATCGCCCGTGATCTGACCGAGGAGGGCCGCGCATGAACCGTCCCGACTGGGATATCGTCACCGGCTGGATCCGCGAGGATGCCCGCGTACTCGACCTGGGCTGCGGCGACGGGGCGCTGTTGCGTCACCTGATCGCCGAGCGCAGCGTGCGTGGCGTGGGCATGGAGGTGGACGACGAGCGGGTCGCGCGCGGCGTGGCCGCCGACCTGAACGTCATCCAGGCTGACCTCGACGACGGCATTCGCGACTGGTTCGAGGCGAGGAGCTTCGATTACGTGGTGGTCAGCCAGACCATCCAGGCGATCCGGCACCCCGAGCGCCTGCTCGGCGAGATGCTCGATATCGCCTCGGAGGGCATCGTGACGTTCCCCAACATGGGTTACTGGCGCAACCGCTGGCAGCTGGGCGTGCAGGGCATGATGCCGACCACCAAGGCGCTGCCCAACCCCTGGTACAACACCCCCAACATCCATCTGTGCACCCTGCGCGACTTCGAGTCGCTCTGCGAGGGGCTGGGGATCGAGATCCTCGACCGGGCCGTGGTCGACCAGAACCGCCGCAGCTCGCCGCTGCTGCGCGCGCTGCCCAACTGGTTCGGCGAGCACGCGATCTACCGCATCCGCAAGCGCGTTGTGTGAGACACCCCGAGAGATGGCTGACGCCGTCTCTCGGTGTCCGCTTCCCTGGGGAAACTCTGCACGATTCGATGACGTCTCTGCGGGACCTCCAAGGGGCCAGATGCAAGGCGCCGTCCGCCGTGAAGGGCCGTCGCCCTTTACCAAGGGCTGGACCGGATCGGCACGACGCCGATCCGGCCGGCG
>NZ_SWAW01000002.1:0-179525 GCF_005096345.1 Guyparkeria sp. SB14A
GCGGGACATTGAGCCCTAACCTGATCCAGTCGGAGTTGTTCGGCCATGAAAAGGGCGCGTTCACCGGCGCGACCAAGCGCCGAATCGGCTGGGTGGAGCAGGCCCAGGGCGGGACCCTGTTCCTCGACGAGATCGGCGATCTGCCGCTGGACGTGCAGGTCAACCTGCTGCGATTCCTGCAACAGGGCGAGATCCAGCGCGTCGGCGGGGACGCCACGATCGCCGTCGATGCCCGCATCATTGCCGCCACCCACGTCGATCTCAATCGCGCCGTGCTCGAGGGCACGTTCCGCGAAGACCTGCTGTTCCGCCTCGACGTGCTGCCCCTGGAGATGCCGCCGCTGGCCGAGCGGGGTGCCGACGTGCTCGAGCTTGCCGAGCACTACCTGGCCCGTTTTTGCGACGAGCTGGGAGTAAAGCGAAAGCGTCTGACCCCGGCGACCGAGGCGGCACTGCGTACCTATGCCTGGCCGGGCAACATCCGCGAACTCATGAACCGGCTGCGCCGCGGCATCGTGCTGGCCGACGGGAACATGGTCTCGCTGCCGGAGATCAGGCCGCACCACGACGACGACAGCAATTTCCCCACCCTGGCCCGCGCCCGGGAACTGGCCGAACGACGGGTGATCGCCGAGGCAATCGCCCGCGCGGGCAACAACGTCACCGAGGCCGCGCGCCTGCTCGACGTCTCGCGCTGCACCCTGCACCGACTGATCCGCAAGCACGACCTCTCGATCGACTGACCCGGCGTTGCCACGTCGAGGGCGCCAGGTCCACCTTCACCGGTTCCCGTCCCGTCATTTCTTCTGGGCTCACGGTCGGGGCCGAGTCGTTTCCAACACGCGACACGCATCAACGCGTCACACCGGGCACCCAACGCCAACGGCGTCATTGCACGCGCCCATGCGCCAGAGTGGATCAACGGCCATTGGCGCTGTATCAGGATTGCGACGGTTCGACCGGGCCGACACCACGCCTGGATGCGACTCGCGCGGGGCCCCGCATTGCCGGCTGTATCACGCCTGCATCACTCGGCACCGGATCACGGGGGCTCATTTCGTAAGCCGCTGATTTTACGGCACTCAAAATCTTGGCCCCGGACTTGCTCCAGTGGGTGGCGTGGGAGCACGACGCTCCCCACCACTTCGGGAGCCAGGTCATGAACGACGTGTTCGGCAAACAGGATTTCATCTCGATCGCCGGGGACAGGATTCGGGTAACCCCAACCCGATCCGCACCACGGATGACCTCCGTGCCTTCGTCGGTTAACGAGTCCCGCCCGAATCCCGCGTTTACGGCCTCCCTCACGCTGACCCTGACCATCACCGCCACGCTGGCGGCCTCGCTGTGGTCGATCGATGCGTTTGCCGCCGGCTCAAGGGCCGCGGTCGAGGCCAGGCCGGGCGAGATCGTGCTCCAGCGTGCCGTCCCGACCCGCCATGCCGCCCGTGCCCAGCCCCCGGGGCGGGCCTTGCTGATCGATCCGAGTCCCAGGTCGGAAATGGAACAGGGCCTGTCTCACCTGGAAATATCCCCGGGCGGTTACGGGCAGGTGGCCGCGGGCGCAGGTAACGGCCCGTCGCACGCCGGCGGCATGGGCGGCTCCATCACCACGATCACCCAACAACTGGGCGGGTCCACGCACGGACGCCACTCGGCACCCTCGGTAGCCGGCGGGGCGATCGGCTCGGCCACCGGGTCGATTGGCTCGACCGTGACCGGAGCGCTGTCCGGCGCCGGCCTGCTTGGACAGGGAGGGACACGGTGATGGCCAGCCGCAGCAAGCATTCGCCCGATTTCACGCACCTGATCCGGTTTGCGCTGGTGGGGCTCGGGCTGTTCGCCCTGGCAATGACCGCCCAGATGATCGTTGCCGGCGACGCCCGCGCCGAGGCCTCCGTGCCCGGCGAATACGACTGGATGCTCGCCGTGCTCAACGACAACCACATCGGCGAGCACTTCGCCCAGGGGGCGACCGGCAACGTGTCCGTCAATACGGCCGCCGGCGCGGCAAATCTCCAGACCAACCAGCGCGCGTTGAACGGGACGATCGATGCGACTCAACGCATCGACAACCCAGGCCAGGCACGCCCTGCATGGATGGAGACGAACACGCGCATCGACGGGCAGGCATTCAGTCGTGGACAGGGCGTGCTGGGAGTGAACCAGGTGGCCGGCGACGGCAACGCCCAGATCAATTCAATGGCCCTTGCCCCCGCAGGCAAGGGATTCAAGGAGATTCGCACGCTCGAACCGGTGAACCCGGTTGGGGCGTCGGATTCGGCCGCCCGGGACGACGGGCAGTCGGGGGAGGTCTCTTCGGGACGGTATCGCGCGGTTGTCACCGACACCGCCTTTAGCGGATTCGGAGGGGTTCTCCAAATCAATCAGGTGTCGGGAAGCCGAAACGTGACGGCAAATCACTTCTCGATGTCCGGCCACCGACCCTGAACTCATGATCGAAGAAACCCCAACAAGAAGGTAGATGCCATGAAAACGCAACTCAAGATGACCCTGATCGCCTCGGCGGTCGCCGCGCTGGTCTCCGGCCCGGTAATGGCCTCCGAGTCCAACGGTGAGCATGAGGGCGGCCACCACAACATCCACATGAAGGTGAAGATCGATGTCGACAAGAACATCGATGTCGACAAGACCGTGGACGTCGAAAAGAACCTCACGCTCAACAAGACCCGTAACGAGATCGACCACGTCGATCGTGAGTTGCGTGACATCGTGATCAACGCCTCGGCGGGTGCCTCGGCACACGATACCCAGTTCATCCACGCCAACGACGTGCGCAACAAGAAGCTGACCAACAACGCCAGCATTGGTGACAACGTCGGCAACGGGGCCTCGGGCAACATCGGCATGAACGTCGCCGCCGGGGACACCAACGTGCAGGACAACGCCGCCGCACTGGCCGCTGTTGATGCCGGCTTCGTCTTCGGCGAGTCCTACGCCAGCGTGAATGTCGACCAGTCGAACCTGGCCAACACCACCCGCAACAGCGGCGTGATGAACAACGCCAGTATCGGCCAGAGCGCGTTCGCGAACGCCTCGGGCAATATCGGCGTCAACGTCGCCGCCGGCACCGGCAACGGTCAGAAGAACACCATGGCGGCCTCGGTCTCCACGGCACGCGTGGCCAACGCCACGCTGAGCAGCAACCAGGAGTCGATCGGTAACAGCATTCGCAACGAAGGCCGTACCGAGAAGTACACCGACTCGACCCAGGTGCAGCTGGCCGGCTGGAGCATGGGTGGCTACATGGGTGGCGGCGTCGGTGGCTACTCCGGCACCACCAGCGGCACCATCGACGGTGAAATGGACCAGATCAACAATGTCTACCCAGACATCTGGACTGGTTCGCAGCACACCGGCGGTTCCGCCGACGGTCACTTCGACCTCGACAACGGGGACGACGGTACCAACGGCACCCAAGGTGGCCTTGACCTCAACGACGATGGCGGCGCGCTGGCCTTCGGCACCCACGAGATGACCTACGAGGGCGAGGAGTCTGGTGGGCTGGGCTTCGTCGAAGGCGGCAAGGTTCTGCTCGGCAGCGTCATGAGCGGCGAAGTGGCTACCACACGCTACGTGGTCGTCAACGCCAAGAACGACGCCTCCCTGCTGGGCAACGCGTTTGCCAACGCCTCCGGCAACATCGGCGTGAACGTCGCCTCGGGCACCGGCAACCTGCAGAGCAACGCGCTCTCCATGGCCGTGGCCTGCAACACCTGCGCTGGTGGAACCGGCGAATAACCCGATCACTTGATCGGTCGACGGGGCGCGCAAGCGCCTCGTCTTTCCAGGCGACCACCCTAGATCGGTGTCGCCCGGAAAGACGATTGACTCGATTCCCATCACGGCCACCCCAGAGCGAGATATCACCGTGCAGGCACCCTCCCTCCGACCCAGCAGCGTCATCTTCACGCGCGCGCTTTGCGCGGCGGGGTGGGCCTTGTTGGTCTCGGGGTGCCTCTCGGCGATTGCCGCCTTGCCGGCCTCGGCGGCCGACGTGCGGTTTGCCGGTGTTCTTCCCCACGGCCAGATGGTGGAGAAGCCCGTGGAAAGCCTGCTCGAGCGACGGTATCGCAACGTGGTACGCCAGCAGTTCGATTTCTCCTGCGGGGCGGCGGCGCTCGCGACGCTGCTCAAGCACGCCTATGGCCTGAACCTTGACGAGGCGACGGTGCTGGCCGGGATGTGGGGTGTTTCCGACCCCGAGCAGGTGCGCACCCGGGGCTTTTCCCTGCTGGAGATGAAGCACTACCTCGAGCGGCTTGGCTATCGCGGCCGAGGTTACGAAATCGACCTGTCACGGCTGGGCCGGATCAACGTGCCCACGATCGTGTTGATGGACGTCAACGGCTACCAGCACTTTGTCGTGCTCAAGACGGCCGGTGACGGTTACGTGCACGTGGCCGACCCGGCGCTCGGCAACAAGCGCTATACCACCGAGGCATTCATCGAGGCCTGGCCGTCACGGACGGTCTTCGCGGTGATCGGTCCCGGATTCGATCGCCAGACGGTGCTGCTCGAACGCACCGACATTCCCAGCAGCGGCGACCTGCATCGACGCTCGGGGCAGGTGCCCACGGCCGATCTGCTCGATTTCGGTTTTCAGCATGCCGACCTGTTCTGAGGCCGGCGGCGTTACGAGGGTACGAACATGAAACGCAAGCACTGCATTCGATCCATGCACTATCACAACCAGCCCGCACCCACCCGAGAGCGGCCCGTACCGGGTCTGCCCACCAAGGCGCTACTGGTTGGCGGTGTCGCGGTCGGGCTGGCCTGCGCCGGCTTGTTGATCAGTGGCTCGGTGCTTGCGGCCAACCCCGCCATCGTCGCGCTTACCGACCCGGAACTTGCCGAAATGCGAGGCCGCTTCCTCGCTGCGGACAATCGCGTGATGTATTTCGGCGTCGAGATGATCACGCAGTGGCAGACAACGGGCGGCACGATGGCCGCCGGCCTGAGCGTCGGCATCGACCGGGCCGGTCGGACCCCCTCCGTGACCTTTGCCCCGACCGTGTCGATCCAGGGCGACCCCGGCATCGACAGCTCGGGCTCACACCTTGTTCAGGGAAATGCCACGGATCGCAGTCGCGGGGTGCGTCAGCAGATCCAGGTCGCCGGTAACGACAACCGCGCGGCAAACCAATTCGACGTGCGGATCGAGCCGCATCGGGGTGGCAGCACCGGCTCGGAAGGCGGCTACAACGTCGAGGTGCGCCAGGGCGGGGCGGTGGTGGCCGCCGGGCTTTCCAACGGCGGACGGCAGGCCGGGGTAAGCATGCAGCTGGGCAATTCGCGGGTCTTCCAGGGATTTCAGTCCGGCAACGCCGCCCAGGTAATCCAGTTGGCCGGCGATCACCAGGTGGTCAACAACCAGCTGCGTCTGGTGGTGG
Organism: Guyparkeria sp. SB14A; assembly: GCF_005096345.1. Classification (NCBI taxonomy): domain Bacteria; kingdom Pseudomonadati; phylum Pseudomonadota; class Gammaproteobacteria; order Chromatiales; family Thioalkalibacteraceae; genus Guyparkeria; species Guyparkeria sp. SB14A. The sequence continues at coordinate 5,415 of NZ_SWAW01000002.1, forward strand.
GCATCGACCCCAGCCGGATGAGCAGTCGAGAGCAGTTGCAGCGTCAGGTGGGTCAATCGCTGGCCACCCTGCGAGGCGGCATCTGACACCGGCCGCTCACGTCGGGGAAACCGCGTGAGCAAGGCAACGAATGGCGAGCGAGGGGAAAATCCCCAAGGAGTCGGGCCATGGATTTACCGGAAAGGGATGGGGCAGGGCGTATGAGTCGCCTGCCGATTGGGTTGTCGACACTGACGGTCTGCCTGTCACTGGGACTGGCGCCGATGGCCTGGGCGGCCAACGAGGCCGACAACGTCGAACAACTGCGGGCCGAGCTCGACGAGCTCAAGCAGCGCTACGTCAACGAGGTGCGGCGATTGCGCGAGATCGACGCGCGCCTGATGGCGGTGCAGACGCGATTGTCCGAGGCGGGCGTGGAACCCGAAGGCGATCTCGAACCCAGTCCTTCATTGGGGGCGCAGGCCGACGCCGGCGAGGCGGCGGGTAGCGCCCCCACCGCCGAGGACAAGCGCCAGGCCACTCGCCGCAGCGTCGACGACTTCCTCCAGCAGGAACACGTCGCCTTCGACCGGCCGTTGGTGCTCGAGGCGGGCTTCGAGTACAGCCGCTACGATCGCACGCAACTGACGTTGAACGGTTTTCTTGCCCTCGACGCGATATTCCTCGGTAACATCGCCGTCGACAACGTCGCCTCGGACACCTTCAAGTACACCCTGGCGGCCCGCTACGGCCTGACGCCACGATGGAACATCGGCGTTTCGGCGCCGTTCATCCAGCGCTACACGACCTACCAGAAGGGCGGGGCCGGCGGATCGGCGGCCGCCTTTGCCGAGGTGGACCAGACCAGCGATCTCGCCATCGGCGACACCACGGTCAATGTCAGTTACCGGTTGCTGCCCGAGACGGCCAGTCGTCCCGACGTGGTCCTGACCGGCAGCGTGATCGCGCCCACGGGGCGTGAGCCCTACGGGATCGACTGGCGGGTGATCGAGACCGGCGAGGATGCCGATGGCAACTCATTTGTCCGTTTCGCCGTCCCCGAGGAGCAGGCGACCGGCAACGGGCTCTGGGGCGTCGGCGCCTCGGTGTCCGCGGTCAAGACGCTCGACCCGGCGCTGCTGTTCGCCAACTTCGGCTACACGCACTACATCTCGCGCAGCTTCGACGATCTCAACAACGATCCGGACACCGTCAATCCCGGCGAGGTGAGCCTGGGCGATAGCTGGAACTGGGGACTGGGCCTGGCGTTCGCGTTGAACGATCGCGCCAGCCTGTCGATGTCCTACTCGCAGCAGATCAACGGCAAGGCCCGCACCAAGTACGACGGCGAGGAATGGGTCGACCTGATCGGCAGCGATGCCAACTCGGCGATGTTCAACCTCGGGCTGACCTACGCCTTGGGCAAGAAGACCACCCTGGTCACCACGCTTGGCGTCGGCCTGACGCCCGATGCACCCGACTTCACCCTCGGCATCCGTATCCCGTACGCGCTCTGACCACCCGGCAACGGGCGGCGTCGACCGATCCTCCTGCGGTCTTTCCCCCGCCGCCCGTGTCAGGCCGGGTGCGGGGGATTTTTTGCGTTCGGCCCCGGTCGGACTCGACAGGCATGGCCTTGATGACCCCGGGATGGTTATAGTCCGGGTTTCCCCCTAGAGGAGCGACGATGGACGATTTTCGCACCTGGCACTGGCTGGAGACGGTGATCGAGCTCGGCGGCTTGAAGCCCGCCTCCGAGCGGCTGCATCGCACCCCATCGACCATCAGTCATGCCATCAAGCAGCTCGAGCGCCGCATCGGAGTCACCCTGGTCGAAACCCGCGCCCGGCGCATCCAGCTCACCGAGGCCGGTTCGATCCTGCTCGAGCACATGCGCCCGCTGATCCGCGAACTCGAGGGCGTGCGTGGGGTGATCGAGCAGTTCCGGGATACCGGCGCCTCGGTCATGCGGCTGGCCGTCGACCAGGTATTCCCGCACGACCGCCTGATCGCGGCGATGGAAACCTTCTCCACCGAGTACCCGCACACGCGGATCGAGCTGTGCGAGACGGTACTGGGTGGCGGTCCGGCAATGTTCCGCGACGGCGAGGTGGGGATCTATCTCGGGCTTGAGCCGGTCGGTGACCACACCGGCGTCCAGGTCGGGCGGGTGCGGTTCGTGCCCTGTGTCGGTCCGAATCACCCGCTGGCGGAGATGGCCGCCGAGTTGCCCGACGACGAACGCCTCGCCGAGGGCCAGTTGCGGCAGCATCGGCAGGTCGTCCTGCGCGATTCGCACCCGGAGCGCAGCGCCAACGCCGGCTGGCTGGGCGCCGCGCAACGCATAACGGTCGATCACCTGCACACGGCGGTGGAATTGATGCGCTCGGGGCTGGGTTTCGGTTGGCTTCCCGAACACGAGGTGCGGGCGGAAAAGGACCTCGAGGTGCTGCCGGTCGACGACGGCCTGTGCCCCGAGGCGGCACTGATGCTCTATCGGCAACGCGACCTGATGGCGAGCCCCGCCCACCAGTGCATGATGGAATCCCTGGTCGACTCGGTCTCGGGGTAGGTTGCCCCGGGATCCGTTGCCTCGGAAGCCGTTACTTTGGGACGAGCCCTAGGGTCAGGCAGCCGCGCGCTCGGCGGCCAGCTGCCGGATCTTCTCGATCATGTTGGACAGGCCGGTGGCCCGGTTGGCCGAGAGGTGCGCCGACAGGCCGAGCTCGTCGATGAACCCGCCGTCGGTCGTGAGGATCTCATCGGCCGTGCGACCGGAATAGACGCGAAACAGCAGCGCGATCAGGCCATTGACGATCATCGCGTCGCTGGTGCCACGCAAGTCGAGCCGGTCGCCGTCCCACTCGTAGTCGAACCACACCTGCGATTGACAGCCATGGAACTTGTGCGCCTCGTCCTGCTTTTCGCACGGAAACGCGGGCATCTGCTTGCCCATGTCCATGATGTACTGGTAGCGCTCGGTCCAGTCGCCGAGAAAGGCGAATTCGTCCTTGAGCGCCTGGATCTCGGCGTCGATGCTGGGCGCCTGATCGGCCATGGGTAGCCTCCTGGTCAGTCGGTTTCGCGGACGGTGAAGCTCTCGCCGCAGCCGCAGCTGTCCTCGACGTTGGGGTTGTTCACGTGGAGCATGCGCGTCAGGCCGTCGACCACGTAGTCGAGTTCCGAGCCACGGATGGCATCGAGGCTCTGCGGGTCGGTGATGATCGGTATGCCGTCGCAATCGAACCACAGATCGTCATCGGCGACGTCGCGTGCCACGTCCATCACGTAGGCGAATCCGGAGCAGCCGGATTTCTTGATGCCCAGCCGCAGCCCCAGCGCCGTCGGATCGTCGGCGAACGTGCGCTCGAGGTGCTTGCGTGCCGCCTCGGTCATGGTCAGCCGCTGGCCCTCGGGCAGGGCAACGGCGCGATCGCGCGCGGCCTTGATCGCCGCCGGGTCGACCGGCGTGACGGGCGTGTCGGTAACGGGTTGTGCGCTGTGCGTCTGAGCGGTCATGGACCACCTCCGGTTCAGCTTTCTCGCGGCGTCTTGGCGACAAAAATGGTGTCGTTCTCGACTCGAACATCGTAACAGTCGATCGGCTCGTAGGCCGGGGCCGAGAGTGCCTCGCCGTCCCGCAGGCAGAACTCGGCGTTGTGCCAAGGGCAGGTGATGATGTCCCCGTCCAGCGGGCCCTCGGAGATCGGCAGTTCCTGGTGGCTGCATTCGTCGGCCACGGCCAGGATCACGCCATCGGCGTTGACCACGAGGATGTCGACGTCCGGGCCTTCCACCACGCGGCGCTCGCCGGGAGCCAGCTCGCGCTGCTCACAGACCCGGATCCAGTTGTCGTCCATCGATTCACTCACGGTTCGGCTCTCAAGGGTTTGATTTTTCTTCGGTCGGTTCGTTCCGGTTCGGTCAGAACATGCCCGTGGCGAGTTTCGCCTCGTCGGACATCATCTCGCGGCTCCAGGGCGGGTCGAAGACCAGTTCCACCGCCGCTTCCTCGATGGTGGGGATCTCCATGATCCGCTGGTGGGCATCCGAGGCGATCACGCCACCCATGCCGCAGCCGGGGGCCGTCAGCGTCATGTCCACCTCGACGCGCCGACCGGAGACGGGCAGGGATTCGACCTTCACCTTGTAGACGAGCCCGAGGTCGACGATGTTGATCGGGATCTCGGGGTCGAACACGCCGCGCAGTTGATCCCAGACCATCTTCTCGACCTCCTCGTCGGAGGCGTTTTCCGGCAACTCGGGCTGCGGGGGCGGCTCCTTGCCCAGTGCGTCGGCATCCTTGCCCTCGACCCGGAGCAGATGGCCGCGTGCCTTGATGGTGAAGCTGCCGCCCAGGGCCTGCATCAGCTCGACGGGCGTGTCCTTGGAGGCAAGTACCTTCTGGCCCGAAGGGACCATGGTGCAGACCACGTCCCGGGCCAGGCGAATGCGTTCCATCGGTTCCACGGTTGGTTCTCCCGGTTCAGACGAGCATGTCGCGCACGCGGGCGACCGCGGCGACGAACTGGTCGATCTCGTCGAGTGTGTTGTAGAAGGCCGCCGAGGCGCGCGCGGTCCCCGCCGGTGCCTCGACGCATTGCATCAGCGGCATGGCGCAGTGATGGCCGGTGCGCACGGCAATACCCATCGAATCGAGCAGGGTGCCGATATCGTGCGGGTGGGCACCATCGATCAGGAACGAGACCACCGGCACCTTGTGCGCCGCCTGGCCAACGAGGCGCAGGCCGGGGATCTCGGCGAGTCCCTCGGTCATCCGCTGGAGCAGGGCGGCCTCGTGGCGCTCGATCGCAAGCCAGTCGAGCCCATCGGCCCATTCGAGGGCCGCGCCGAAGCCGATCGCGCCCTCGATATTGGGCGTCCCGGCCTCGAACTTCGACGGCGGCGGGGCGAAGCGTACGCCGTCGAAGCGGACCTCCTCGATCATGTCACCACCACCCAGGAACGGCGGCAGGCGATCGAGCCAGTCCCCGCGGGCGTACAGGGCGCCGACCCCACTGGGGCCGAAGACCTTGTGGCTCGAACAGGCGTAGAAGTTGCAGCCCAGCGCCTGCACGTCGACCGGCCCGTGCGGCAGGCCCTGCGCGCCGTCGACCAGCACGGGGATGCCGTGTGCCTGGGCGGTCTCGGCGATGCGGGCGACCGGATTGACCGTGCCCAGCGCGTTGGAGACATGGTTGACCGCAATCAGCCGCGTCTTGTCCGTGATCAGGCCGGGCAGGGCGTCGAGCTCGAGATCGCCCCGGTCGTTGACCGGAATGGTGCGAATCACGATGCCCTTGCGCTGACCGACCATCAGCCAGGGCACGATGTTCGCGTGGTGCTCGAGTTCGCTCAGGATCACCTCGTCGCCCGCCTGCCAGTCATCCGACAGCGAGTGGGCCAGGAGGTTGATCGCCTCGGTCACGCCACGCACGAACACGATTTCGCGCTCGCTCTCGGCATTGAGCGACCGGGCGATCCGGGCACGGGCGTTCTCGAACCGTTCGCTGGCTCGGGCGGAGAGCGTGTGCACGCCACGGTGGATATTGGCGTTGTCGCGCTCGTAGAACTCGCGGATGGTGTCGATCACCACCTGCGGCTTCTGCGTGGTGGCCGCGTTGTCGAGGTAGACCAGCGGCTTGCCGTGCACCTGCTGGTCGAGCGCCGGGAACTGGGCCCGGATCGACTCGACGTCGAACGGCTGGGTGCGACCGTCGTCCGTCATCACTCGGTCTCGTGGCCGGCGAGGTCCTGCTCGCCCAGGCGCTCTTCGAGGCGGATGCTCAGCCAGTCACGCAGCTCGACCAGCGGGATCTCGTCGATCACCTCCTGGGCAAAGCCGGCGATCAACAGGCCACGCGCCTCGGCCAGCGGCACGCCGCGCGTGCGCAGGTAGAACAGGGCTTCCTGGTCCAGCCGGCCGATGGTGGCGCCGTGCGAGCAACTGACGTCGTCGGCGTAGATCTCGAGCTCGGGCTTGGCGTCGATCTCCGCGTTGTCCGACAGGATCAGGTTGTTGCTCGACTGGTACGCCTCGATCCGCTGGGCGTCTTCCTCGATCAGGATGCGACCCTTGAAGATGCCGCGACCGGCGTCGTCGGCGATGGTGCGGTAGTGCTCGTTGCTGGTGGTGTCGGCGGCCGCGTGCGTGATGCGGGTGTGAGTATCCAGCACCTGCTTGCCGCGCGGCATCATCAGCCCGATCAGGTCGGTGTGCGCGCCGGAACCGCCGACATGGATGTCGTACTCGCGGCGAATCATCTGCCCGCCGAGCTGGACGTTGTAGCTGTGGTAGCGGGCGTCGCGCTCCAGCGAGGCAAAGCTGCGCTCGGTCGCCAGGCGCGAGGCACCGTCCAGGCCCAGGGCGATGTGCGTCAACGCGGCGTTCGCGGCGATCGTCGAGACGATCACGCTGTTTCGCCAGGCAGGCTGGTCACCGACGGTCTCGATGTGCTCGACCACCGTGGCATTGGCGCTTTGGCCGAGGCGGACCAGCACGCGCGGGTGGCTCATGACCGATTCGGTGGCACCGTCGAGCCACTCGATTACGATCGGGCGCTCGATGGTCGCGTTGGCCGCGACGTCGATCACCACGCCCTCGCGGGCCATGGCCGTGTTCAGGGTCACTAGCGCGTCGTTGGGGTTCTCCACGCTCGGCGCCGGCTTGGGCGAGAAGGCCGCCTGACGAGTGGCCTCGTCGGCGTCCGCCAGTGCGGTCAGGGTCAGGCCCTCGGGCGCGTCGTTCGGTACACCCTGGAACACGCCGTCGATAAAGCGCAGGCGCAGCGGGTTGTCGAGCGGCAGACGGATGGCCGGCTCGATGTCCGCACCAACGCCGGCCGGGGCGCTGAAGTTGCCGCGCTGGATAGCGCGGATGTTGGTCCAGCGCCATTCCTCGTCACGCAGGCCGGGCAGGCCGAGCGTCTCCACCTGTTCACGCGCGGTGCGGGCGATGGTTGCCGGGGCCGCCGCCGTCTGCGGCAAGGCCGTCTTGAGCCAATCGGGAAGCCCTTGGCGCATCACGATGCCTCCTCGAGAATCTCCTGGTAACCCTCGGCTTCCAGGCGGTGGGCGAGGGTCTTGTCACCGGACTTGATGATCTTGCCCTTGTAGAGGACGTGGACGAAGTCCGGCTCGACGTAGTTGAGCAGGCGCTGGTAGTGCGTCACCAGGATGATGCCGCGCTCCTCGCCACGCATGCGGTTGATGCCCTCGGAGACCACCTTGAGCGCGTCGATGTCGAGGCCCGAATCGGTCTCGTCGAGCAGCGCAAGCTTGGGCTCGAGCAGCAACATCTGCAGGATCTCGTTGCGCTTCTTCTCGCCGCCGGAGAAGCCCGCGTTCACGCCGCGGTGCAGGAAGGCGTCGTCCATGTCCATGGAGGCAACCAGCTCGCGCACCTGCTTCATGAAGGTGAAGGTGTCGATCTCGTCGAGACCCTGCGCCTCGCGCTTGGCGTTCAATGCCTCCTTCAAGAGGTAGATGTTCTTGACGCCCGGGATCTCGACCGGGTGCTGGAAGCCCAGCAGCATGCCGGCCACGGCGCGTTCCTCGGTCTCCATTTCCAGGAGATCGTGGCCGTCGAAGGTGATCGTGCCTTGCGTGACCTCGTAGCCGTCACGGCCGCCCAGCACGTGACAGAGCGTGCTCTTGCCCGAGCCGTTCGGCCCCATGATGGCGTGGACTTCGCCGGCGTTGATGCTCAGGTTGATCCCCTTGAGGATCTCCTTGCCATCGATTTCGGCGTGCAGGTTCTTGATTTCGAGAAGCGCCATGTTGATAAGCCTCAATAGATTGTTCGGGTAACCGGTTGGTAATTCGTCGCGTTGCCGCGGGTCAGCCCACGGAGCCTTCGAGCGACACGGCCAGCAGGGCCTGCGCCTCGACGGCGAATTCCATCGGCAGTTCGTTGAATACGTCCTTGCAGAAGCCGCTGACCACCATGTTCATCGCGTCTTCCTCGGACAGCCCGCGCGAGCGCAGGTAGAACATCTGGTCGTCGCTCACCTTGGAGGTGGTCGCCTCGTGCTCGACCTGCGCGCTGGCGTTCTTCGCCTCGATGTACGGGAAGGTGTGCGCGCCGCAGCGATCGCCGATCAGCAGCGAATCGCACTGGGTGAAGTTGCGCGCGTCCGTCGCGGTCTTGCCGATGTGCACCAGCCCGCGGTAGGCGTTCTCCGCGCGGCCGGCGGAAATGCCCTTGGAGACGATCGTCGACCGGGTGCGCTTTCCCAGATGGATCATCTTGGTGCCCGAGTCGATCTGCTGGTAGTTGTTGCCCACCGCGACCGAGTAGAACTCGCCGACCGAGTCGTCGCCCTTCAGCACGCAGCTCGGGTACTTCCAGGTAATCGCCGAGCCGGCCTCGACCTGTGTCCAGGTGATCTTGGAGCGATCGCCACGGCACTCGCCACGCTTGGTGACGAAGTTGTAGATGCCGCCACGGCCTTCCTCGTCGCCCGGGTACCAGTTCTGGACGGTGGAGTACTTGATCTCGGCATCGTCGAGTGCGACCAGCTCGACCACGGCCGCGTGCAGCTGGTTCTCGTCGCGTTGCGGGGCCGTGCAACCCTCGAGGTAGCTGACCGAGGCGCCTTCCTCGGCGATGATCAGCGTGCGCTCGAACTGGCCGGTGTTCTTCGCGTTGATGCGGAAGTAGGTGGACAGCTCCATCGGGCATTTGACGCCCTTGGGGACGTAGACGAACGACCCGTCGGAGAACACCGCCGAGTTCAGGGCGGCGAAGAAGTTGTCGCCCTGCGGCACGACGGTGCCGAGGTACTGCTTGACCAGCTCGGGATGGTTCTCGACCGCCTCGGAGAACGAGCAGAAGATCACGCCGGCCTCGGCGAGCTTCTCCTTGAACGTGGTGGTGACCGAGACCGAATCGAACACGGCGTCGACCGCCACGTTCGCGCCCTTGACGCCGGCGAGTGCGGCCCGCTCATGCAGCGGGATGCCGAGCTTCTCGTAGGTCTCCAGGAGCTTCGGGTCGACGTCGTCGAGCGACTCGGGCGCCTCGGCGTCGAGCTCTTCCTGGCTCTTGGGCGCGGCGTAGTAGGACAGTGCCTGGTAGTCGATCTTCGGGTAGTGGACGTGGGCCCACTCCGGCTCGGTCATCTTCTTCCACTGGCGGAACGCCGACAGGCGCCACTCAAGCATGAACTCCGGCTCGTTCTTCTTGGCCGAGATCATGCGCACCACGTCCTCATCGAGGCCGGGTGGGATGATTTCCTGCTCGATGTCGGTCGTGAAACCGTACTTGTACTCGCGCTTGACGAGTTGTTCGAGTTCCTGTGTTTCGGTCATGTCGTTGTCACCTGGTCGAAGGCTGGTGGCCGGGCGGGTGCCCGCCCGGCGGTGTTCGTGTTCTCGATTCGTTCAGGACGCGTCTCGACGCGTGCCGGCCTCGGCGTCCTTGAGCTCGCCGCCGCGCGAACGCTCGTACCAGACCGGCACCTGGGTCGTCGCCTGGCTGCCCACGGGACGCGTCATGTCCGCCAGCGTGGTGGCATCGAGCAGGGCATGCACGCCCCGGTTGATCGCCTCCCAGTGGGGTCGGACCGCGCAGTCACCCTGCATCGAGCAGTCGTGGTCCGGTCGAAAGCAGTCGGTCATCGCGATCGGGCCGTCGATGGCCTCGATGATCTCGGCCAGCGTGATCTCGGCGGCCGGACGGGCCAGAAAGTACCCGCCGCTGCGGCCCTGGCGCGACTGCACGATCCCCTCGCCATTGAGCAGTTTCAACAGCTTGCCGACCGTCGGCATGTTGATGCCGGTGCGCTCGGCCAGGGCGCGGGCATTGGCGCGCTGCTCGCTCGGCTTTCCGCGCGGATCGCCGGCGAGTGCCGTCAACAGCACGATCGCGTAATCGCTCAGTCGGCTGATTTTCAACATGCCTGCCTCCGCGGATGGCGGTCCGGTGGCCCGGTTGCCGGACCGGTCTGCCAACTCGAAAGTGGTCGACCACGCCCACGGCACCGGGAATAAGTGGCTTAAAAGTACTAAACCGGTACGGTTTTTTCAAGCATAACGACCGCTCACGGAGTCCGGGTGTCGACACACACGGGCAGAAGGGGGTAAACCCTTGTCCCCACTTCGGTTTGGCGGCGTTTTCTGCTATCTTTCATCCCCTTTTTTCGACAGCCGGAATGACGAGGAATTCGTTCACGTGACGACGACAGCCACCCACCAGACATCCGTGCCCACCGATGGCGCCGGCAAGCGGCTCTTCATCAAGACCTGGGGTTGCCAGATGAACGAGTACGATTCGGCGAAGATGGCCGACGTGCTCGGCGTGTCGCGCGGGTTCCATCCGGTGAGTGACCCGGCCGAGGCCGACGTGATCCTGCTCAACACCTGCTCGATCCGCGAGAAGGCGCAGGAAAAGGTGTTTTCCCAGCTCGGCCAGTGGCGTCCGCTCAAAGAAAAGAACCCCGACCTGATCATCGGCGTCGGCGGATGCGTCGCGAGCCAGGAAGGCGAGGCGATCCGTGACCGCGCCCCGTACGTCGACATCGTCTTCGGCCCGCAGACCCTTCACCGCTTGCCCGAGATGGTCGCGGTGGTGGAGGCCGAGCGCACGCCGGTGGTCGACATCTCCTTCCCTGAGATCGAGAAGTTCGACAACCTGCCGGACCCACGCGCCGACGGCCCGGTGGCCTTCGTCTCGATCATGGAAGGCTGCTCGAAGTACTGCACCTTCTGCGTGGTGCCCTACACCCGGGGCGAGGAGATCTCGCGCCCGTTCGACGACGTCGTGGCCGAGGTGGCCGATCTGGCCGAGCAGGGCGTGCGCGAGGTGAACCTGCTGGGTCAGAACGTCAACGCCTACCAGGGGCCGATGCACGACGGGCAGATCGCGGACCTCGCTTTGCTGATCGAGGTCATCGCCCAGATCGACGGCATCGACCGCATCCGCTTCACCACCTCGCACCCGGTCGAGTTCACCGACCGCCTGATCGAGGCCTACCGCAACGTGCCGGAACTGGCGAGCTTCCTGCACCTGCCGGTGCAATCGGGGTCTGACCGCGTGCTGGCGCTGATGAAGCGCGGCCACATGGCAATGGAATACAAGTCGAAGATCCGCAAGCTGCGCGAGGCGCGCCCGGGCATCTCGATCTCCTCGGACTTCATTGTCGGCTTCCCCGGCGAGACCGATCACGACTTCGAGCAGACGATGAAGCTGATCGAGGAGATCGGTTTCGACCATTCCTTCTCGTTCATCTACAGCGCGCGGCCGGGCACGCCGGCCTCCAACCTGCCGGACGACCAGCCCGAGGAGGTCAAGAAGGCCCGCCTCAAGCGCCTACAGTCGCGCATCACTGAGTTCGAGCAGGAGATCTCCCAGTCGATGCTCGGCACCACGCAGACCGTACTGGTGCAGGGGCCGTCCAAGAAGGACCCCAACGAGCTGATGGGCAAGACCGAGAACAATCGCAGCGTGATCTTCCGCGGCCGGCCGGGCCTGGTGGGGCTGTTCGTGGATCTCGAGATCACGCAGGTCAACCCCAACTCGCTGCGTGGCGAGTTCATCGACATCCATCCGACCGACCGTGAGCGCGCCAAGGCGCGCAACCTGGTGGCAGCGTAATGGTGGACACGCAAGCCGAACGCCTCGAATTCGCCCTGGAGCCGGCCGACAACGAGCGGCTGGCCAACCTCGCGGGCACCTTCGACGAGCATCTGCGCATGATCGAGCGTCGACTGGGCGTGGAGATCAATCACCGCGGCAATCTGTTCGCGGTGATCGGACCGGCCGCGGTCGCCGGCCAGGTGGAGACCCTGCTCGCCGACCTGTACAAGCTCAGCGAAAGCCAGGTGATCGATCCCGAGCGGGTCAATCTGGGCATGCAGCAGGCCGGCATGGAAGAGGCGCCCCCGCCGCCGGGCGACGAGGTGATGATCAAGACCCTGCGCGGCATCGTCCGCGGCCGAGGCAACCGGCAGGTGCAATACCTCAAGGCGATCCGCGAGTCGGATCTCAACTTCGGTATCGGCCCGGCGGGTACCGGCAAGACCTATCTCGCCGTGGCCAGCGCGATCGATGCCTTTGAGCGCGGCCAGGTCCAGCGCATCGTGCTGGTGCGCCCGGCGGTGGAAGCGGGCGAGAAGCTGGGCTTTCTGCCTGGCGATCTGGCGCAGAAGATCGACCCGTACCTGCGCCCGATGTACGACGCGCTCTACGAGATGATGGGCTTCGACAAGGTCAACCGCCTGATCGAGCGCAACGTGATCGAGGTCGCGCCGCTAGCCTTCATGCGCGGACGCACGCTCAACGAGTCGTTCGTGATCCTCGACGAGGCGCAGAACACCAGCATCGAGCAGATGAAGATGTTCCTCACCCGCATCGGGTTCGGCACCTCCGCGGTGGTCACCGGCGACATCACCCAGGTCGACCTGCCCAAGGGGGTGACCTCGGGCTTGCGACACGCGATCGACATGCTCAGTGAGGTGGAAGGCGTGCAGTTCACGTTTTTCCAGAGCCGCGACGTGGTGCGTCACCCGCTGGTCAAGCGCATCATCGATGCCTACGAAAGCCGGGGACGGGCGACCGATTGAACGCCCGCGTCTCGATCGACCGACAGCGCGCCTGCCAGGCACGATGCCCGTCCCGGGAGACGCTGACGCGCTGGGTCGCGCAAACCCTCGACGAACTGGACGCGCAAGGGCCGGGTGAGGGCGAGGTGACGGTGCGCTACGTCGAGCCCGGGGAGAGCCGGGAGCTGAACGCGCAGTTTCGCCACAAGGATCGACCGACGAACGTGCTGTCCTTCCCGGCCGCGGATGAACCGGGCGAGCTGATGACGCTGCCCGGCTCCGATCGTCCCTACCTGGGAGACCTGGTCATCTGCCCGGCGATCGTCGAGCGCGAGGCGGCCGAGCAGGGCAAGAGTCGGCGCGCGCATCACGCCCACATGGCGGTTCATGGGATTTTGCACCTGTTGGGCTATGATCACCTCACCGATGAGGAGGCCGAGCGGATGGAATCGATCGAGATTCGCGTGCTCGCCTCGCTGGGTTACCCCGATCCCTATGCCTGACTTGCCACACCGTTGCGACCGGTGAAAGCGTGTAGCGGGTCGGGTTGATCCATTTGATTTTCCTCACCTTTATCCCTTCTGAAAAAGAGCCCCATGGAAGACGAACCTCCTAGTACGGACTCGCCGCGCGGGTCCCTGTTGCAACGCGTAAAGCAACGCCTCTGTCCCTGTGAAATCCGGTCGGTCGACCAGATGAAGTCCCTGGTCCGCCAGGCGACGGAAACCGAGGTGTTCCCCGTGTCGACCGGCGGATTGATCGACTCGGTGCTGGATTTCCACGATCTGCGCGTACGCGACGTCATGGTGCCGCGTGGCCAGATGGACGTGATCGAGGAGGGCACCACGCTGCCGCAACTCCTCTCGGCCGCGATCGAGACCGGCCATTCCCGTTACCCCGTCATCCGCAGCAACCGCGACGAGGTGATCGGCATCCTGCTGGTCAAGGAACTGCTGCGTTTCTATGCCAATTCGCAGGAGCAGGGTGGGGACGAGACCGGTTTCGACCTGCTCTCGCTGGTCCGTACCCCGATGTTCGTACCGGAAAGCAAGCGCCTTGATGCCTTGCTCGCCGAATTCCGTCTGACCCGCACGCACATGGCCATCGTCCTGGACGAGTTCGGTGGAGTGGCCGGTCTGGTGACCATCGAGGACGTGCTCGAGGAGATCGTCGGTGACATCGACGACGAGTTCGATGTCGAGGAGCGGGTGAACATTCGCCAGCAGGCGCCGCGACGCCACACCGTTCGCGCGTTGACGCCGATCGGCGAGTTCAACGAGGTGTTCGGCACCGACTTCTCGGACGACGAGTACGACACCATCGGCGGCTTGGTATCCAACACGTTGGGCCACCTGCCGCGCCGCGGCGAGGTCGCCCGTCTGGGCGAGTACGAGTTCAAGGTCCTCGGGGCCGACCGGCGCCGTCTGCACCTGCTGCTGGTGACCAAGCTCGACTTCGAACCGAGCGAGGACGCGGATGGCGCATCGGCCAGCGACGAGGGCTGACCGGGCAGCGGGAGACGGTGCGGCGACCGGGTCGACTCCGGTTGCCATCCCGGACCGGTTGAACGGCTGGCTCGGCAGCCTGCTGGCGCTGCTTGCCGGCGCGTCCCTGGTACTGGCCTTCGCGCCGTTTGAATTCTGGCCGGCCGCCATCCTGGCGCCGGCCGCCCTGTTTGGGCTCATCCGTCGATGCACGCCGGGTCGTGCATTCCGACTGGGATGGTGGTTCGGGCTGGGCCAGTTCGGTCTCGGCGTGAGCTGGGTCTACGAGAGTTTCACCCTGTTCGGCGGTATCGTCGCCCCGTTGGCCGTCCTGGTCACTTCACTGTTCGTGATGGGCCTGGCGTTCTACCCGGCCGTCTCTGCCTGGCTGGCCGTGCGTGTCACCCGTCGAGGCCAGTGGCCGGCGCGCGCCGCGGCGTTCGCCGCCAGCTGGGTCCTGATCGAGGCCCTGCGCGCCTGGCTCTTTGGCGGGTTTCCCTGGCTCAACCTGGGGATCAGCCAGGTGGACGGGCCGTTGGTCGGCTGGCTGCCCATCGTGGGCGAGTACGGTGTCAGCGCGATCCTGCTCGTGCTCGCCGTGGCGGTGTGGCGTGTCGTGAGCCAACTGGGGTCTCACGGGCCGGATTGGCGTCGCTGGGTGGGGCCGGTCGCGCTGATTTCCGCCGTCTTGCTGGCCTCCTTGCCGCTGCAGCGCGCCGAGTGGTCGCAGCCGAACGGCTCGCCACTGACTGTCGGGCTGGTGCAGGGCAACATTGCGCAGATGCAGAAGTTCGACCCGGCGTTCTTCCAGCGCACGCTCTCGATCTACCGCGACCTGACCGCGTCGTTGCCGGCAGTGGATCTGATCGTGTGGCCGGAAACCGCGATTCCGCGGGTGATCGGCGATCTTCCCGACCTTCGCGCCGAGCTCGACGCGCTTGCCAACGACCGCGACGCCACGCTCCTTGCCGGCACCTTCACGCGTGATGCCGCCGGTCGCTATTACAACGCGCTGCTGGGTTTCCCCGGGTCGTCGGGCGAGTACCGAAAGCGCCACCTGGTGCCGTTCGGCGAGTACTTCCCGTTACGCGGTCTGATCGAGCGCATGCCATGGCTCTTCGAGGTCCCGATGTCCGACCTGAGCCCTGGGCCGTCGGACCAGGCACCGTTGCGTGTCGATGGCGTGATGCTGGGCGCGTCGATCTGTTTCGAGGCGGACTTCTCCCGTGACATCCGCGCCACCATCCCCACCGCCGACGTGTTGGTGACCGTGTCGAACGACTCCTGGTTCGGCGATAGCTTCTCACCGCACCAACATCTGCAAATGGCAAGGGCCCGTGCCATCGAGTTCCAGCGCCCGTTGGCACGCGCGACCAACACCGGCATTTCCGCGATCATCGATACGAACGGTCGTGTCCGGGAAATCCTGGGGACCGGCGAGCAGGGCGTGCTGACGGCCGAGCTGCAGCCCCGCCGGGGCAACACGCCCCTGGCCCTTACGGGTGCCTGGCCCGTACTGGGCTTGATGTTGCTCGTGCTCGCCGTGGCGGGATGGCGGTCGAGGGCGATGAGCAGGCCGGGCTGAGCCGACCACTTGTCAGGCGAGCCCGCGTAACGCTCGTATCGAATTGTCCAGAAACGAAAAACCCCCGCCATCCGGCGGGGGTTTCGTGATTCCATCGCAAGGTGAAATCGGGTCTGGTGGCTATGGGTGGATTCGAACCACCGACTCCGGCATTATGAGTGCCGTGCTCTAACCAGCTGAGCTACATAGCCAAGCGAGGCGCGCATTATCGGGATTCCCCGGGGGCTTGTCAACCCTGTCCGCGCGCCTTTTCACGCGGAATTTGTCGTCCGCTCAGACGTTGAAGCGGAAGTGCACGATATCCCCTTCGTGCATGACGTAGTCCTTGCCTTCCAGGCGCCATTTGCCGGCCTCCTTGGCCCCCTGTTCGCCACCACAGGCGACGAAGTCCTCGTAGGCGACCACCTCGGCGCGGATGAACCCCTTCTCGAAGTCCGTGTGGATCACGCCGGCCGCCTGCGGGGCGGTCATGCCGCGCTTGATCGTCCAGGCACGCACCTCCTTCACCCCGGCGGTGAAGTAGGTCTGCAGTCCGAGCAGGTCGTAGCCGGCGCGGATCACGCGATCGAGCCCCGGCTCCTCGAGGCCCATCTCCTCGAGGAACATCGCCTTGTCGTCCCCCTCGAGATCGATCAGCTCGGCCTCGGTGGTCGCGCAGACGGGAACCACGGTGGCGTCCTCGCGCGCGGCAAGCTCGCGCACCTGGTCGAGGAACGGATTGTTCTCGAACCCGTTCTCGTCGACGTTGGCGATGAACATCAGCGGCTTGGCGGTGAGCAGGTGCAGGTCGTGGAGCAGGGCGAGCTTGTCGGCCTCGAGCTTCATGGAACGGACCGAGTGACCCTCGTCGAGCACTTCCGCGACCTGCTTGACCAGCTCGAGCTTGGCCGCGGCGTCCTTGTTCTGCCCGGACTTGGTCTGCTTGGTCAGCCGATCGACTGCCTTCTGCACGGTGTCGAGGTCGGCGAGCGCCAGTTCGGTGTTGATCACCTCGATGTCGGCGGCCGGGTCGACCTTGCCGGCGACGTGGACGACGTCGTCATTGGCAAAGCAGCGCACGACCTGAACGATGGCATCGGTCTCGCGGATGTTCGCGAGGAACTGGTTGCCCAGGCCCTCGCCCTTGGAGGCGCCGGCCACCAGCCCGGCAATGTCGACGAACTCCATGCTGGTGGGGATGACCCGCTCGGGCTTGACGATCTGGGCGAGGGTGTCGAGGCGCGGGTCGGGCACCGCCACCACGCCGACGTTCGGCTCGATGGTGCAGAACGGGTAGTTGGCGGCCTGGATGCCGGCCTTGGTCAGTGCATTGAACAGGGTGGACTTGCCGACGTTGGGCAGGCCCACGATGCCACAGTTGAAACCCATAGGGACTCCGTTGATTCAATGTTTAGGGAAGGTCTGCACGATTGCGATGGCATCTCTGGCCCGCGGGTTTGTTCGCTTTTCTGGCGCCGGACCGAAGACGGGCTCATTGCCCGTCGAGGGACGGCAACGACGAGTGCGGACAAACCCGCGAGCCCCGTCCGGGCGGGCCTCCAAAGACGTCATCGAATCGTGCAGACCTTCCTTAGGCGCGGCCGGGCAGGGCGGCCGCGGAATGTGTGTGCCGCCCTCTCAGGAGGACGGCCGATAGCTGTTGATGGCCTGCATCAATGCCGGTTCGTCGGCACGGACCAGGTCGGGCGCCAGGTGACGGATCTCGATCACGGCATCGTCGATCAGTCGGCGTTCGTCAGGCGGGGCACTGGTGAGCACGTAGCCGACCACGGCGTCTCGGTGCCCCGGGTGTCCCACGCCGATACGCAGGCGCCAGAAATTCGCGCTGCCCAGGGCCGCCTGGATGTCCTTGAGGCCATTGTGACCCCCGTGACCACCGCCGCATTTCAGCCGCAGGCGGCCGGGCGGCAGGTCGAGCTCGTCGTGGATCACGAGGATCTCTTCCGGGGCGATCTTGAAGAACTGAGCCAGCGGTCCGACCGACTGGCCCGAACGGTTCATGAACGTGTCCGGGCGCAGTAGCCGCAGGTCGACACCATCAACCATCACGCGGGCGACCGATCCCTTGAACTTGCGCTCTTCGGCCCAGTGGCCGCCCAGCGTCGCCGCAATCGCATCCACGGCCCAGAAGCCGGCGTTGTGACGCGTGTTGTCGTACTTCTGCCCGGGATTACCCAGTCCCACGATCAGCTTGATACTCATGGGCGCGGATTATCGCATAGCCGAACGCGCTGCTCGCCGGGGTCAAACGAAAAAACCCCGATCAATCGATCGGGGTCGGTCGAGCATCGAGGCAGGGAAGATCAGGCTTCTTCGTCGCCTTTCTCTTCCTCGCCGCCGGTCTCGGCCTGTTGCTCTTCCTCTTCCGGCTCCTTCTCCACCTTCGGCGGGTGGATGGCAACGACGGCGACGTCGTGCTCTTCACCCAGGGCCAGCTCCGGAATGGCGATGCCTTCCGGCAGCTTGATCTCGGACAGGTGGATGGACTCGTTCACGTCCAGGTCGGCCAGATCGATGGTGAGGTATTCCGGCAGCTGACGCGGCAGGCACTCGATCTCGATCTCGTTGTGGATGACGCTGATGACGCCGCCGGCCTTCGCGCCTTTGCTCTCTTCGCGATTGTCGAAGTGCAGCGGCACGTGCATACGCATCTTCTGACCACGGGTGATGCGCTGGAAGTCGGCGTGCAGCACGACGGTGGTCTTGTACGGGTGGCGGTGCAGGTCACGCAGGACCACCTCGTCGGTCTCGCCGTCGACATTGAGCTCGAGGATAT
Source organism: Guyparkeria sp. SB14A (assembly GCF_005096345.1). Taxonomy (NCBI): domain Bacteria; kingdom Pseudomonadati; phylum Pseudomonadota; class Gammaproteobacteria; order Chromatiales; family Thioalkalibacteraceae; genus Guyparkeria; species Guyparkeria sp. SB14A. The sequence goes on from NZ_SWAW01000002.1 coordinate 23,782, forward strand.
GCGAGAAGAACGCCTCGTGGTCGAGGTGCTTCAGGAGCTCGTTATGGTTGATGGTCAGCGAGACCGGCGGCTTCTTGCCACCGTAGACGATTGCCGGGATGTTCCCTTCGCGACGCAGGCGGCGGCTCGCACCTTTCCCCAGGTCATCGCGAACGGACGCTTCAATCTTGAAAGTTTCTTGAGACATGATTGGGTCCACTCCAGAAATGAAAACCGCCGGGGCGACTCGAGGCCGACTCCCGGCGTCTGATGTACGGCTGCGGCCCGCGACCAAGCCCACAACCGACGCGCGCCACCCGATCGTTCGAGTGGCGCGCGAATTGTACAGGATTCGGATGCCGACCGGAAGGGCGGGGCGGGTCAGTCGTCGTTGTAGAGCGAGCTGACCGACTCGTCGGTGTGGATGCGGCGGATCGTCTCGGCCAGCATGCCGGCGACGGAAAGCACCCGGATGCGCTCGCAGGCCTCGGCCTCGGGCTTGAGCGGCACGGTGTCGGTCACCACCAGCTCGTCGAGGGACGATGCCTCGATGTTGCTGATCGCGTTGCCCGAGAGGATGGCGTGGGTGGAGTAGGCCACCACCTTGCGGGCACCGTGCTTCTTGAGTGCATCGGCCGCCTTGCAGAGCGTGCCGGCGGTGTCGACCATGTCGTCGACCAGCACGCAGGTCTTGCCCTTGACCTCGCCGATGATGTGCATCACCTGGGAGACGTTGGCGCGCGGACGGCGCTTGTCGATGATGGCGAGATCCGCGTCGTCGAGCCGCTTGGCAACGGCTCGGGCACGCACCACGCCCCCCACGTCGGGCGAGACCACGATCAGGTCCTCGTACTTCTGGCGCCAGATGTCGCCCAGCAGGATGGGCGAGGCGTAGACGTTGTCGACCGGGATATCGAAGAAGCCCTGGATCTGATCGGCGTGCAGGTCGACGGTCAGGATCCGGTCCACGCCGCCGCTCTGCAGCATGTTGGCCACGACCTTGGCGCTGATCGGCACGCGGGAGGAGCGGACACGACGGTCCTGACGGGAGTAGCCGAAGTAGGGGATGACCGCGGTGATGCGGTGAGCCGAGGCCCGACGCAGCGCGTCGGTCATCAGCATGAGCTCCATGATGTGGTCGTTCGTCGGATCGCAGGTCGGCTGGATGACGAAGATGTCGCGACCGCGGACGTTTTCCAGGAGCTCGACGGCGGATTCACCGTCCGAGAAGTGCGTTACCGATGCCTGTCCGAGTTGGCTATCCAGACTTTCCGCAACCCGTTCGGCCAGTGGCCGATTCGCGTTGCCCGTGAAGACCATCAAGGAGCGTGATAGTGACATCGGTCTCGCCGGTTGTTTGGCTGGGCCGGCAGGATTCGAACCTGCGAATGCCGGAATCAAAATCCGGTGCCTTAACCAACTTGGCGACGGCCCATTCGAAAGAGGTGCGCATCTTAACCAAGCGATCCGGGTTTGCCAAGGCCTGAGCACGGTTTTTTGCCGATTTTTTCCGAATCGGTGCGCACGGATTTCTAACTGGCTGATTTGCCGTTGCCGACCGACCGGGAAACGAAATAGCGGCGCAGGACGGGGTGTTTCGCTGCCAGGGCGTGGCCGATTCGCCGGCCTTCGTCGGCGGAGGTGACCGGGGCAAACAGGCACGCGCCGGAGCCGGTCACGCGGGCGAATCCGGCCTGGGATTCGAGATCATCGCGCAGGGCAGCCAGCGCCGGATGCGCCGCCAGGAGTAGCGGTTCGAAGACGTTGGTTGCCCCCTGGCGCCAGTGTTCGAGCAGGTCGGTGTCGGAACGCTTGGGCGTGTCGCGCTTGAGTCCGTCGGCGGCGAACAGTCGGGCCGTCGGCGATGACAGCGCCGGAATGAGCACGAGGTAGGTGCCGGTGGTCTGCCCGGCGGTGCCGGGATGCAACTCCTCGCCGATCCCGTGGGCCGTGGCACTCTCCCCGCGGACAAACACCGGCACATCCGCGCCGAGTTCCCGGCCAATTTCGGCTAGTGTCTCGCGTGACAGATCGAGTGCCCATTCTCGGTTGAGCGCGAGCAGCAGGCAGGCCGCCGCGGCCGAGCCGCCACCCAATCCGCCCCCGACGGGCGCGTGCTTTTTCAGGGTGATGTGTGCGCCGAGCGGTCGCCGCCGTGGGGCCTGTTCGAGGTCGTGCGCGTATTGGCGCAATCGCAAGGCGGTGCGGTACAGGAGATCATCGCCGGGGTCGGTCGGCCGCCCGTCGATCGGCTCGTCACCGGCGATCCAGTCGACGCGGATGTCCTCGGGGTTCGTGTCGACGAGGAGTTCGTCGCCGTAGTCGAGCAGTTCGAAGAACGTCTGCAGCTCGTGGTAACCGTCCGGACGTCGGGCATTGATGTGCAGGTAGAGATTGAGCTTGCTACCGGCCCGCCGCCAGGCCGGGCTCCCGCCCTTGGTGGTGGCGTTCTCCAGGGGGCGGTCGGTGGTCAGCCCATCGGCCGTCATTGGCGGCCTTGCCCCACGTCCCAGGCGTGGACGGCGATACGGATACGCATGCCGTCGTGGCGCAGTTCGACGAAGTGGGGCAGGGCGAATCGCCCGATCTCGCGGTAGCGGTCGTATTCCACCTCCCAGCCCTCGTCGGTAAAGGACAGCAACCGTCCCTGGTCGTCGAGGCGGTACTCGTCCGATTCGAGTGCCTCGAGCGAATCGCTGGGCAGGCCGCGCACCCAGCGGGGCAGGGTCGACAACGGGATGCGCCAGCCGGTCTGCTCCTCGAGCAGGGCCTCGGGACGATCGGTGACGCGGCGATTCCCGTTACCGTCGGTCAACAGCATGTGATCGGCGGTGCCAGTCATGGCCAGTCGACCGGTATCAAAGGGGCCGGCCAGTTCCAGCGAGGTGACCGTGCCGACCTGGGTCCATTCGAGCTGCACGCTACCGCCCGTCACCCCGGAGCGGACCGCGGCGCGTCCATCGAAGGCCCAGTCGCTCATCGATTCGAGGGACTGTTCGTGGGACTCCCAGGCGGCCAGCTGCGCGTCGCTGGCCGGTTCGGACGGTGGTGTGCCGAGCAGCGAGGCACAGCCCGAAAGCAGGGCGCTCGCGGCGAGCAGGGCGAGCGCGCGCGGGAACGGGAGGGGTACTGAGGCGATGGCAGGCATGTGGTTAGGTATTCGTAGTCAGGTATGGGATCGGGCCATCGGACCGCCAGGAGAAACACGGAACGACGGCGGCTGGGCCTGTCGGGTCAGGGCTGTCCGTCCGCCGGCACCAATTCCGGGGCGTACTGGCGCAAGGTATCCAGAAGCGTCGTGTCGTCGGCATCGAGTTTCAGGGACTCCTGCCAGACCCCCAGCGCGGCATCACGCTGACCGTCGACCCAAAGCACTTCGCCAAGGTGGGCGCCGATCTCGGCGTTGGGAGCGCTGCGATAAGCGCTGCGCAGCGCCTTGAGGGCCGCTTGCACGTCGCCCTGGCGATATTTGAGCCACCCGAGGCTGTCGAGGTAAGCCGGGTTGTCCGGATCGATGTGCAAGGCACGCCCGATCAGATCCTCGGCCTCGTCAAGGCTGCGGTCTTCGTCGGCCAGCGTGTAGCCCAGGGCGTTGAGGGCCGGCGCGTGTTCGGGGTCACGCTCGATCAGTTCGCGCAGCACGCTGATTGCCGAGCCCGATTCGTCCAGGGCAAACAGGGTCATGGCCTTCTGGAGCCGGAAGTCGCTGGCATCCGGCCACGCGTCGATGGCCTGATCGGCGATATCGAGGCTCTCCTCGAAGCGCCCGGACTGGGCCAGCGTCGAGGCCAGCGCAAGCATCAGTTGCTGCTGATCCGCCTCGTCGATCTCCTCGGAAAGCAGGGCGGTTTCAAGGCCACGTAGGGCCGCGTCCGGCTCACCCTGGTCCACGCGGGCGCCGGCGAGCAGCACCTGGGCGTTGGCGTAATGCTCGCTGCGCGCGCTGACCCGGGACAGGGCCGATTCGGCGGCGGCGAGATCGGCTTCCTGCAGCGCGACTCGGCCGCGGATCAGGTGAACCACGTCGGATTGACCCGGCAATCGCTCGAGGCGCGCCAGCGCCTGTTCGGCAAGGTCGGGACGATCCAGCCGGAACGCGAACAGCGAAACGTTGCGGAGCAGTTCCGGGTCGTTCGGCCGGGTCTGCAGGGTGCGTTCAAGCAGTGCGAGCGCACTCTCGTTCTCGCCGGCGGCGAGGCGCGCTTCGATCAGGCCGCTTGCATAACGGCCTTGGTCCGGGAAGCGATTGTGGGCCTTTTCCAGCACCCGGATCGCCTGCTGGACGTCACCGTCGCGGTTGGCGATCACCATGGCGAGGTCGTAGGCCATGGTTTCGTCGGGGCGCAGTGACATGGCCCGGCTGGCCGCCTCGCGCGCCAGCGTCATTTCGCCAAAGGACAACGCGAGCTTGGCGACGACGACCTGGGCCTCGTACTGCTGGGGAAAGCGCTCGGCCAGGTGATGCGTGTAGGCCACGGCACGCTCGCGCTCGAGACTCTTCTGCAGATACTGACCGGTTTCGTTGAAGATCTTCTCGACGTTGCCGGAATCGGACTCCAGCCACTGATTGAGTGCCCGGTCGGCCTGCTCGGTTTCCCCGAGCTCCAGCGACGAAATCATCATCACCGCGGCCGCTCGCGCGTTGCCCGGGGCGAGTCCACGCAGGCGTTCGCCCAATTCCTGAGCGAGGTCGAAGCGGTCGGCGAAGATCGCGGCCTGGATGGCACGCTCCAGAACGGCCGCGTCATTGCTGTTCCTGGCCACTTCGGCGTAATGCATGGCGGCCTGATCGTAGTTCTTCTCGCGTCCGTAGAATTCACCGGCCAGGATGTGAAATATCGGTCCCTGATCGAAGGCCTCGAGCTCACGCGACGTGGCCGTGGGAGATGTGCCGGTGGGTTGTGAGACGTCGACACCGGTCGGCACCGAGCGCTCGGCGGCCGGGCTGATCGAGCAACCGGAACCCAGCCCGACGACCATGGCCAGGGTGGCAATGGTCGCAAGGCTCATTCCGGGAATCGGTGCGGCGGGCGAGATCGGGCGCATGGCGGGCCTGTCGAGACGGTGGATTCACGTGGCCGGACGCCGGGTCGGGCCAATGGCGTCCATTGTAGTGCAACTGCCTGCCGGCATGGCGGACGAAAGCGGCGACCGACAGGCATCGACACGTGACGGCCAGGATCACTCACTCGCCTGACCGGGCATGACTATTCGTAGAATATATATTATGTTAAATATAGTTGAGAGTGATCCCTGCCATCGGAACGATGGCGCGGCCATGGATAACAGTCTCGTCCGCCTTTCGACGGACTTGCTGCCGCCACATGACGTCTTCTCACCTACCACCGGTACTTTCCCCACAACTCGGGGTTGGCCCAGTTGCGCGCGTTCAGCCAATCCGGCGTGTGCTTGTACGTCTTTATGTCGAACAGGTAGACGGGCGCGTCCGGCGCCTGGCGGGTGAATCCCAGTGACACCATCTTCCGATTCACGTCACTTCCGATCGGATGATCGTGGCCAACGTGCGCGATCACCGGGTGGTTCGCGCGATCGCGTAACGCGGCGAACAGCGGCAACAGCGCATCCGACCACGCGTCCAACTCCACGATCAGTTCAATCACCACCTCGGTGTCGATCGTCCTGGCGATCAACTGGTCGACGTCCAGGTCGTCGGACGCCACGTCGGGAAAGTCGCCCGGCGTCCCGTCGAGACGCGCAAAAACCGTCAGACGCGCGGCGTCCGGATACGGCTTTCTGCACGCAATCAACCGGTTGTCGGTTTGGGACAGCCGATTCCTGGACGCGGGCTCGACCGCCCGCATCACCAACGTCGGCGTTTTTTTTGCATTCACTGTTGACAGCCCCTCTCAGGATTCCTAATATGCGCCGCGTTGCCCAGGTGGCGGAACTGGTAGACGCGCTAGTTTCAGGTACTAGTGGAGAGATCCGTGGAGGTTCGAGTCCTCTCCTGGGCACCAAATTCAAGACCCGATCAAGGCCGACGACTCACGCAGTCTCGGCCTTTTTCGTTTTCGGACCACGTGATCCGGACGGGAACCGCCTCCGACAATAACAAAAGGCCCACCGCCGTTGGTGGGCCTTTTTTCGTTGTTCCACTTCGGGAGGCGGCAAAAGGACCACCCGAGGCAGCGCCCCGAGCCGTCAGCCGGCGTTGAAACGCGCCTTGAGCGCTTCCAGGCGCTCCAGGGCGGCCGTTGCGCCCTCCTCCCGCAGCTCGGACTCGATCATGTCGAAGCTCTCGCGATCGCCAACGTCCAGGAAGGCTTCGGCCAGACCAACGCGGGTGTCGATATCGGCCTCGGCGTCCGCCGCCGCGGCCTTCTCCTCGGCGGCAGCGCTCTCGAGCGCCTCCGCCTCGTCCTGGGCCTGCTCGTCGCTGGCCGGCGTTTCGCCGAGATCGAGATCAAGGCCCACGTCCTCGTCCGGCGTGGCCTTCGGCTCTTGTGCCTCTCCGGCCGGCTCGTAACCGGACAGGTCCAGGTCCAGCGGTTCGGGTTCGCCCGTCTCGATGCCCTGATCCTCGACACTGGCCGCTGGCGCTTCGTTGTTCGGCAATTCGAGCTCGCCCGGTTCCTCGCCGCTCGTCGCGGTCGATGCCGTGGCATCGCCCTCTTCGGCGGCCGGGGTCTCCAGCGCGAACGAGTCATCGAAGTCCATCAGCTGATCGTCCTCGGACGGCGTCGCTTCAGGCTCCGGCGTGGCGAGCATGTCGTCGGCATCGTCCCAATCGACCGCACCCTCCTGACCTTCCGGTTCCGCGGCACTCCAATCGTCGGTCGATTCCGGTGCACCGGCGGTCGAAGCATCCGAGTCGCCAATCTCCGGGGTCAGGTCATCCTCTTGAGTCCCTTCACCGGACGCGTCCACGTCGGACGGCGTCACGGCGGCGTTGTGGGTTTCGGCGTCCTCGATGCCCTTGAGTCGGTTGAGCGCCGACTGAAGGCCAGCGTGACCCGGATGCTCCGCCAAGCTGTCCTGCAATAATTCCACTGCTTGGTGGGTCAGGTTGAACGACTCGAGCACCCTCGCCTCTTCCAGCGCCATCTCCGGGTTCATCGGGTCGTCCATGCCCGTGGCCGACGCGGAGGTCGACTCCTCCGACGCATCCTCGGAAGCCGCCCCGGCAGACGACTGGGCACCAACGGCAGCCGCGCCAAAGGCGGCGGCACCGGCGGTGGTTGCCGCCGAAGAACCGGGCGGGGTCGATTCGACCACCGGCTCGCGCTCACTGCGGCGCGTGTCGGAACGATCGGCGGCGTCCGCCGTGACGGGCATGGCAATGGCGGGCTCCTCGTCACGACGACCGCGTCGCAGGCCAAGGGCGATCAACAAGGCGATGACGACCAGACCCAGCGCGCCGGTGAGGTACTTGCCCCACTGGACCCAGAAATTTCCGGAATCCTGTTGGGCCTGGGCCAATTCGGCGCGCGACTGCTGCACGACTTCCTGCAACTCGGCGATCTGCGCGTCGCGCTCGTCGATCGCGACCTTGACCGAATCGATCTGGTCCTTGAGCGCGCGGAGCTGTTCCGTGAGCGCCTCGTTCTCCGCCCGCACGGACTCGACCTCTTCCTGATCGAGCGCCGTCTCGCGGTCGACAGTGGCATCGGGCGATGCCTGCGTGCTGTCGGCGATCGCCGCCAGGGGTTGTTCGCGGGACAGGTCACCGAAACCGCCAAGCTCGGTCGGTGTGGCGGCGGTTTCACCGCCTTCGTTCTCGGGGCCCAGCAGCTCCAGCGCCGGCAGCCGCTCGACCGGCGAGGCGCCCTCTTCCTGCCCTGCGTCGGCCGTATCGCTGGCCACGCTATCGGCAGACGCGTTGCCGGGCACCTTCAGACGGGCCCCCGCCATGAGGGCATTGCCGTTGCCGTTGGCGAACGCCTCGGGGTTGGCATCGATGATCGCCTGCATCATCGGACGCACGTCGGCGCCGTCGTCCACGTAGTCGCGGGCAATCTCGTAGAGGGTGTCTCCACGCTGAACGTCACGGGTGGCGTCGAGCGATACGTCACGAGCCGGCTCCACGCGCTGCCATGCGGTGGAGGCCGGCTTGGCACGGGGTGTCGAAGCGGTTGTGGCCGGTTGGTCGGTGCTGCCCGCGGTGACGCGGGACTGCTGCGAGGCGCCGATCGACGGGGGATCGAGCAAGAGGTTGTACTCGCGGATCATTCGCCCCTGCGGCGAATCGACCTCGAGCAGGATGCTCAGGATCGGATCGCGAATCGGGCGCTTGGACCCGATCACGACGAACTCCCGCCCCCCCTCGGATGCGATGCGGAAGGTGAGATTCCCCGTGATGTTCTCCAAGGGCACCCCGGCCTCCCGGTAGAACGAGGGCGGGGCCAACTTGACGGTGATCTCGTCGAGTGGCTCGTCGCTAGAGCGCGCCAGAGGCACCCGCACGTCGAGGGGTTGGCTCAAGTACGACTGCACCCGGGCCTCGCCCAGGGTGGCGGCCTGGCTGATCAACGGGGTCCCGGCACCCAGAATACCCGCAATCACCAAACTCAACTTCCGCATGTCACTGACTCCTTGCTCGTGCCGGCGTGATGGGTAGCTCCCCTTCTACGCTCCGGCGCCTTCCTTATGGGGAAATCTGCTCGAATACCCAATGCCTATGGCAAGCCCCTTCGGGCGGGTCGCCAGGCGCCCATCTGCGGTGTTGCACCGCTTGCCAATGACTACGGCCATTGGCGGCGCGCTGCGCCTAGCATCTGGACGCCTGGCGACCCGCCGAGGCGTTGGTTATTCGTGCAGAGTTCCCCTTGGCCCCATTTCGAGCCCGATTGTGCCACAGATCAGAGGTAGTCGCGCACCAGGCACTCGGCGATCTGGACGCTGTTCAATGCCGCGCCCTTGCGCACGTTGTCGGCAACCACCCAGAGGTTCAGGCCGCGCTCGTGCGAGATGTCCTCGCGGATGCGGCCGACGTAGACCGGGTCGTGCCCCGCGCCCTCGGTCACGGCCGTCGGGTAGCCGCCGTCACGCCGGGTGTCGAGCACCTCGATCCCCTCGGCGTTCTTGAACAGCTCCCAGGCCTGCTCGGCGGTGATCTTGTCGCGGGTCTCGATGTGGACCGCTTCCGAGTGCCCGAAGAACACCGGTACGCGAACGGCAGTCGGGTTCACCAGGATGGACTCGTCCTCGAAGATCTTCTTGGTCTCCCAGACCATCTTCATTTCTTCCTTGGTGTAACCGTTGTCCTGGAACACGTCGATCTGCGGCAGCGCGTTGAAGGCGATCTGCTTCGGATAGACCACGGCATCCGCGTCCTGACCATTGAGCTTGCGGGCGCTTTGGGTAGCCAGCTCCTCGATCGCCTCCTTGCCCGAGCCGGAGACCGCCTGGTAGGTGGCGACGTTGATGCGCTCGATGCCGACGGCGTCGTAGATCGGCTTCAATGCGACCAGCATCTGGATGGTCGAGCAGTTCGGGTTGGCGATGATGTTGCGCTGGGTGTAGCCCGCGATCGCGTGGGCATTGACCTCGGGAACGATCAGCGGCACGTCATCGTCGTAGCGGAACTCGGAGGTGTTGTCGATCACGACACAACCGGCGGCCGCGGCCTTGGGCGCGAATTCGCGGGAGATCGCGCCACCCGGCGAGAACAGACCCACCTGGACCTTGGAGAAATCGAACGTCGCCAGATCCTCGACCGTGAGGAACGAGTTGCCGAATGCCACCTTCTTGCCGGCGGAACGCTCGGATGCCAGCGCGTACACCTTGCCGACCGGGAAATTGCGCTCGGCCAGGATGGACAGCATGGTCTCGCCAACGGCACCGGTGGCACCGACGACAGCAACGTCGACCGTCTTGCTCATGAAGATTTCTCCTTGGGATTGGAAGTCTGGTGCAAATCGTGGGCGGGCCGCCCGCCGTTAACCGGCCGCGTGCCCGCTGTCTGCAATGCCTCTAGCCTAGCGCATGACGCCGGGCGACCGAAGCGGGAAATGGATTGGGGAATCAGTTGCCAAGCGCATTGACAACCGCCTCGCCGATCTCGGCGGTCGAGACCTGTCGCATGCCCGCCTGCATGATGTCCGGCGTGCGCAGCCCCTGATCGAGCACCGCCACGCAGGCGTTCTCGATCCGCTCGGCCAGATCGCCGCGGCCGAACGAATAGCGCAGCAGCATCGCCGCCGAGAGGATGGTGGCCATGGGGTTGGCCACGCCCTGCCCGGCGATGTCGGGGGCCGACCCGTGGCTGGGTTCGTAGAGGCCCTGCCCCTTTTCGTTGAGCGAGGCCGAGGGCAGCATGCCGATCGAGCCCGACAGCATCGACGCCTGATCGGAGAGGATGTCGCCGAACAGGTTCTCGGTGACGATGACGTCGAACTGCTTGGGCGCGCGCACCAGCTGCATCGCGGCGTTATCGACGTACATGTGCGAGAGCTCGACGTCCGGGTACTCGGCGGCCAGGCGGTTCATCACCTCGCGCCAGAGCTCGGAGGTCTCAAGCACGTTGGCCTTGTCGACCGAGCACAGGCGCTTGCCGCGCTTCTGCGCCGCTTCGAAGGCGACGCGACCGATGCGTTCGATCTCGCCCTCGTTGTAATGCATGGTGTTGAAGCCCTCGCGCTGGCCATCGACCTCGCGAATGCCGCGCGGCTGGCCGAAGTACACCCCGCCGGTCAACTCGCGCACGATCAGGATGTCCAGCCCCGAGACCACCTCGGGCTTGAGCGAGGAGGCATCGGCCAGCGCGCTGTAGAGCATCGCCGGGCGCAGGTTGGCGAACAGGCCCAGTTCCTTGCGAATGGCAAGTAGGCCGCGCTCCGGGCGCAGCGGGCGATCGAGCTCGTCGTACTGCGGGCTGCCGACGGCGCCGAGCAGGACGGCATCGGCCTCGTTGGCCTGTTGGCGCGTGATCTCGGGGAACGGCTGACCCTCGGCATCAAAGGCCGCCCCGCCGATCAGCCCGTCGGTGAACGACAGCTCGAGGTCGCTTCCCTCGACCACCGCCTTGAGCACGTTGACCGCCTGTTCGGTGATCTCCGGGCCGATGCCGTCGCCCGGCAGCACGAGAATGTTCTTGCTTGTCACGGTGTTGCGTTTCCTTTCTTCAAATCGTTGTTCGGTATTCAGCCGCCGACGTTGCCGCGCAGGTCGTTGAACAGCCACGGCGTCTTTTCCATCTGGGCGGTCTCGTAGGCCTTGATCTTGTCCGCGTGCTCGAGGGTCAGGGCGATGTCGTCGAGCCCCTCGATCAGGCAGTGCTTGCGGAAGCTGTCGATCTCGAAGGCGTACTCGCTGCCGTCGGGCGCCTTGACCACCTGGTTCGGCAGGTCGATCTCGAGTTCGAGCCCCGGGTTGGCCGCGACGGCCTTGAAGATGGCGTCGACCTCTTCTTCCTTCAAAGCAATCGGCAACAGGCCGTTCTTGAAGCTGTTGTTGAAGAAGATATCGGCAAACGACGGCGCGATCACGGCGCGGAAACCGAAGTCGGTCAGCGCCCAGACGGCGTGCTCGCGCGAGGAACCACAGCCGAAGTTTTCGCGGGCCAACAGGATGGTCGCGCGGTCGAACGGCTCCTGGTTGAGCACGAAATCCGGGTTCTTGCGGCGCTGGCTGTGATCCATGCCCGGCTCGCCCGGGTCGAGGTAGCGCCAGTCGTCGAAGGCGGTCGGGCCGAAACCCGTGCGCTTGACCGATTTGAGGTACTGCTTGGGGATGATCGCGTCGGTGTCGACGTTCGAGCGGTCCAGCGGCGCGACGATTCCCTTGTGGGTGGTGAATGCCTGCATGATGAATCTCCTTACGCTTGACGGACGTCGACGAAGTGCCCGGCCACGGCGGCCGCGGCGGCCATGGCCGGGCTGACGAGGTGGGTGCGACCGCCCTGCCCCTGTCGACCCTCGAAGTTTCGATTCGAGGTCGAGGCGCAGCGCTCGCCCGGCTCGAGGCGATCGGCGTTCATCGCGAGACACATCGAGCAGCCCGGCTCGCGCCACTCGAATCCGGCCTCGAGGAAGATCTTGTCGAGCCCTTCCTTCTCAGCCTGCTCGCGCACGAGCCCGGAGCCCGGCACGACCATGGCGAGCGTCACGTTGTCCGCGACGTGCCTGCCCTTGATCGCCGCGGCGGCGGCGCGGAGATCCTCGATGCGCGCGTTGGTGCACGAGCCGATGAACACCTTGTCGATCTGGATGTCGGTGATCGGCGTGTTGGCCTCGAGCCCCATGTATTTCAACGCGTTGCGCATGCCTTCGGCCTTGACCGGGTCGGACTCGGCCGCCGGGTCCGGTACGCGGGCATTGACCGGCACGACCATCTCGGGCGAGGTGCCCCAGCTGACCTGCGGCTCGATCTTGGTGCCATCGAGCGTGACCACCTTGTCGAATACCGCGTCCGGGTCGGACTTGAGCGTGCGCCAGTACTCGGCCGCGCGCTCGAACATCTCGCCGGTGGGCGCGAACGGCTTGTCCCGGAAGTAGTCGACCGTCTTCTCGTCGACGGCCACCATGCCGGCGCGGGCGCCGGCCTCGATCGACATGTTGCATACGCTCATGCGGCCCTCGATCGAGAGCGATTCGATCGCCGAACCGGCGAATTCGATCGCGTAGCCCGTCCCGCCGGCGGTGCCGATCTTGCCGATGATCGCGAGCACGACGTCCTTGGCGGTCACGCCCGGCCCAAGCTCGCCCTCGACGCGCACCTGCATGGTCTTGGTGCGCTTTTGCAGCAAGGTCTGGGTGGCCATGACGTGCTCGACCTCGGAGGTGCCGATGCCGAAGGCCAGCGCGCCGATCGCCCCGTGGGTGGAGGTATGCGAATCCCCGCACACGACCGTGGCGCCGGGCAGCGTGAAGCCCTCCTCGGGGCCGATGATGTGGACGATGCCCTGGCGCATGTCGGCCATCGGGAATTCCTGCACACCGAATTCCTGGCAATTGCGGTCGAGCGTGCTGACCTGCTCGCGCGAGACGGGGTCGACGATGCCACCGGCCCGGTTGGTGGTCGGCACGTTGTGATCCGGCACGGCCAGCATCGCGCCGGTGCGCCACGGCTTGCGCCCGGCCAGGCGCAGACCCTCGAAGGCCTGCGGGCTGGTTACCTCGTGAACGAGGTGACGGTCGATATAGAGAAGCGCCGTACCGTCGTCCTGTTCGTGGACGACATGCGCGTCGAAGAGCTTTTCGTAGAGTGTCTTTCCGGCCATGGCCTTTTCCTCCGGATCACCCGGGCGGCGCCGCAGGCCGCTCGGGATTCATTCCGCCATATAAGTAATTTGGGTCAGTGACTTGCGAGGTCTTGTTCGCTAAAACTCGTAAAATCCGTCGTCCAGCCCCGAGGCGGGCGGGTCGACGGCATGCTCGATCAGGTCGCGTAGCTTGATCACGCGCAACACCTCGTGGTGCGTCGCGGCCAGCACCACCGGCGGCGCCACGCCGGCCTCGAAGGCCTCGCGCCACCGCCAGGCACAGACGCACCAGCGATCGCCGGCGGTCAGTCCCGGAAAGTCGTAGGCCGGGATCGGCCGGCGCAGCTCGTTGCCCTGCGCGGCGGTGTAGTCGAGAAACGCGTCATCGAGCTCGGCGCAGACGCCGTGCACCCCGCCGTCCTCGGCGCCGACCAGGCATCGGCCGTCGCGGTAGAACCCGGTTACGGGATCCACCGAGCATTTCGCCAGTGGCAGGCCAAGCACGTTGAGGGCGGCGTTTGTCATAGCGCAATCATAGGGATGCCCGACCAATAACTAAAATGGAAATCGCGCATGAGTGCTATATCTTATGGTTATAGTCACGCGCAGGCACGACGCGGAGAGACGCGATGAACCCCCTTCACCTCGATACCCAGCAACTGCTCACCTTTCTCGCCGTCGCCGAGACCGGGTCGTTCTCGTCGGCCGCCCTGCGGCTGCACATCAGCCAGCCGGCGGTATCCAAGCGACTCGCGCAGCTCGAAGACCGGCTGGGCTTCGCGCTGTTCGACCGGATGGGGCAGCGAGTCGTGCTGACCTACCGGGGCGAGCAACTGCTTCCGGCAGTGCGCGAGATGCAGAGCTGCCTGGACGACATCTTCACGGCCGCTGAGGTGAGTGGCGAGGCGCTCGGCGGCCGACTCGCGCTGTCGCTGAGCCACTACGCCGGCCTGCACCTGCTGCCCGGGGTGCTCGAGCGATTCTCGGAACGCTACCCGCAGGTGCTGCTGGATCTGAGTTTTCACGACTCCGAGCGGGCCATCGACCAGGTGGCCACCGGCGAAACCGCGCTGGCCTACGCCACCCTGCCGCCGCGGCTTGACGACCGCGTGCGCACCCGCGTGCTGTGGGAAGAAGTCATGCAACCGGTGGTCGCCCGCCGCCATTGTCCCGGCGGCATGCCGGCTGGCCTCGAGGCGATCGGCAAGCGCCTGCCGTTGATCCTGCCGGCCGAGGCGACCAGCACCCGCACGGCCATCGACCGCTGGCTCGACGACCGGCAATTACTGCCGCCGGCCATCATCGAGATCAACCAGCTCGACTCGATCGCGGTCCTTGCCGCCACCGGCGTTGGTTGGGCGGTGCTGCCGCCCACGCTGTTACGGGACGATCTCGTACGCCTGGACCTGGGCGACCCCGGGGGCAATGGCGACGATCGCTTGCCGCATCGACGCCTGGGAGAAATCACGCCGCTCGGTCGAGCGCCCCACCCGCTGGCCGAGGCGTTCAGTGAGCTGGTCGACGCCGCAGCCACTCTCCAGGGCCCGGCAGAGAACGTCGCTGACTGACGACACGATGGTGCGCGCGGAACGGCATCAGCCTGCCGTTGTCTCGTGGGCGGTCTCGAGCGCGACCAGTCGGGTGCTGATCAGCCCGGCGATTACCACGAAGGCCAAGGCAAAACCGAGGCTCCCGGCGATGCCCAGCCACTGGTAACTCGCCCCGGAAAGCACGGTGCCCAGCAGGCGCCCGCCGGCGTTGGCCGCGTAGTAGAAGCCCACGTTCTGCGAGGCCTTCACGTCCGGCGAGTAGCGCAGCACGAGATAGGAATGCGTGGCCGAATTGAGCGCGAACACGATGCCGAAGAAGGCGAGGCCCAGCGTGATGATCCAGCCGGCGGTCTGTCCGGAGGCGATCGCGAGCAACAGCGCGGCCAGCGGCAGGACCAGCGCGAAGCTCCAGATCACGGCGGTGCGGGCGCCCGGCCCGTTGGCATGGCCCTCCCCCGGCTTGCGTCGCGCCCCGAGTAGCCACGGGGCGCTCGACTGGACCAGCCCGTAGCCGATCACCCACAGGGCCAGGTAGGCACCCACCCAGTGGAAATCCCAGCCGATCGAGACCAGGAACACCGGCAGCGCCACCACGAACCAGACATCCCGGGCCGCGAACAGGAACAGGCGCGCCGCGGCCAGCCAGTTGATCAACGGCTCACGCGAGAACATCTGACGGAAGCCGGTCTTTTCCTTGATCGCGCCGAAACCGCCCGGCAACGTCAGGGTCATCAGGAAACCCGCGACCAGCACGGCGGCGAGCGCCCCCATCGCCCCCTGGAAGCCGAGTGCGGCCAGCAGCACGGCCCCGAGAAAGAACCCCGCGCCCTTCAGGGCGTTCTTCGAGCCGGTAATCCACGCCACCCAGCGAAACAACTGCGCGTTGCCCTCGCGCGCCACCAGCTTGACCCCGGCCTTGGCCGACATCTTGTTGAGATCCTTCGCGATGCCGGACAACGCCTGGGCGAGCATCACGTAGGCCACCGTGAGCCAGGCATCGGGCACGGTGAGCATCAACAGCGCGACGATCTGCAGACCGGTGCCAAGCTGCATGGTGCGATTCAGGCCGATGCGCGCCCCGAGCCATCCACCGACCAGGTTGGTGACGATGCCGAAGAACTCGTAGAACAGGAACAGCATCGCGATGGCGAACGGCGAGTAGCCGAGCTGATAGAAATGCAGCACCACCAGCATGCGGATCGCCCCGTCGGTCAGGGTGAACAGCCAATAGTTGCCGGTGATGGTCAGGTAATGGCGCAATGCCTGGGTCATGGCGAGTGGCATGGGTTGATGACTCAGGCCCGACCGACCATCGAGACGAGCTCGACCAGCCGCTGGGCATATCCCCATTCGTTGTCGTACCAGGCCAGCACCTTCACCAGGTCGTCGTCGATCACCATGGTCGAGGGGGCATCCACGATCGAGGAGCGCGGGTCGTTGACGTAATCCACGGAGACCAGGGGGCGGGTCTCGAATCCGAGAATGCCGGCCAGCGGGCCGCGCTCGGCGGCGACACGCAGCAAGTCGTTGACCTCCTCGACAGTCGTGGCGCGCTCGGGGGTGAAGACGAAGTCGGTCAACGAGGCATTGAGCAAGGGCACCCGCACGGCCAGCCCGTTGAGACGGCCGTCGAGTTCCGGAAAGATCGCGCCGATCGCCTTGGCCGATCCGGTGGTGGTCGGTGACAGCGACATCGACGAGGCCCGGGCGCGGCGCCAGTCCTTGTCACCCTTGTCGACCACCACCTGGGTGTTGGTGAGGTCGTGCATGGTGGTCATCGTGCCACGCCGGATACCCAGGCCTTCGTGCAGGACCTTGACCACGGGGGCGAGGCAGTTGGTGGTGCAGGAGGCCGCGGTGACGATCCGATGCCGGGTGGCATCAAAGCGCTGGTGGTTCACGCCCATGACGATGTTCACGACGTCGGCGTGCTTGACCGGTGCCGCGACGACCACGCGAGAGACGCCCTGCTCCAGGTGCGGCGTGATTTCGTCGAATTGGCGCCAGCGGCCAGTCGACTCGATCACCACGTCCACGTTCGATCCGCGCCAATCAATCCCCTCGATGGCGTCGCTTTGCGTGAAACGGATCTCACGCCCGTCGAGCGCGAGCGTGCCGCCCTCCCCGGCAAGGGAACGCGACCAGCGTCCGTGCACGGAGTCAAACTCGGTCAGGTGGGCCATGCAGGCGGCATCCGCGGCCGTTTCGTTGATGTGCACGACCTCCAGGTCGAGCTCCGGTCGATCCGCAAGCGCCCGGAACGCCAGGCGCCCAATCCGGCCAAAGCCGTTGATCCCTACACGGATGGTCATGTCATCAAACTCCTGGTTGTGATCGAGGAAACCTTCCCGCCCGCCGAGCTACGGGTGTCTCAAGGCCGTCGCGGTCGACGCCTTTTATATGCGTTACGAAGTATATTACGGCGATCCTAGCCCGGGATTATGACAAGAGGATGTCGTTCGGTTCCCGACCGCGTGACGCGGAACTGCCCCTCAAGGGAGGTCGATTCACTGCCCGGACGTGAGACCCACCCTGCCTTGCCCCGACACCCGCCGATTTTCATGCCGTTGACGACGTCAAGATTTTGGCCTGATTCGACCGGAATCCGGCCGTCCCGAGTTTTTCACAGAAACTGTGGATAACTGTGTGGAAGAACCCGAGAATCCACGGTCCCACAAGGCAGGAGACGTTGTTGGTCATTTTTTCGCCATCTCGTCACCCTCGAGGCCAAACCCATGAATAACAACGGGTTATCGACGAACGCTCCCTAACTGACTGATTCGTCGTCCACGAAAAAGGCGCAACCGACGTTGCGCCTTTGTTGATGTGGAAAATGCCGGCTGTCAACCCTTGACAGTGGCGATTTTTCCCATCATTTCGCGCCGATCAACTCGATCGCGTAACCGTCCGGATCGGCAACGAAGGCAATGATGGTCGAACCGGCATTCATCGGGCCGGGTTCGCGCAGGATCTTGCCCCCTTTCTCACGAATCTTTTCCGCCGCCTCGTAGACGTCATCCACCTCGATCGCAATGTGCCCATAGCCGTCGCCGAGGTCGTACTGATGATCGCCCCAGTTGTAGGTGAGCTCCAGCACGGCCGTTTCGCTCTCGTCGCCATAACCGACGAAGGCGAGCGTGAATTCCCCGGCCGGGTAATCCTGCTGGCGCAGCAGCTTCATGCCGAGCACGTCGGTATAGAAGGCCAGCGACTTTTCCAGGTCACTGACACGGATCATGGTGTGCAAAATGCGCATAATTGATCTCCACGGGTGGATGGGTGTCTTTAACGAGAGCGTGGGCGCGAGACTCTAGTCGATCCGGTCGATGCTTGCGAGCGCCGCCGGCATCCCGATGATCAGGAGGTCATCAGGGCCGGGTCAGCGGCGTGGGACGGTGCAGCAGGAAGCCCTGTACGTAGTCGACGCCCACCTCGATCACCTTGTCGTACTGATCGTCGGTCTCGACCCATTCGGCCACGGTCTGCGCCCCCATCACCCGTGAGACTTGCGCGATGGCCGCGACGATCACTGCGGCCACGGGATCGTGCGACAGGTCGTCGATCAATCGTCCGTCGATCTTGACGATGTCCGGGTTCAGGCGCCGCAGATACTCGAACGAGAGGAACCCTCCACCAAAGTCATCCAGGGCAAAGCGACAACCAATGCGACGCATCGCGCCGATGAGGCGCTCGGCTTGGTCGAGATTGAGGATCGCGGCGGTCTCCGTGATCTCGAAGATCACCCGAGCCGGATCGACGCCCGATTCCCCCAGTGCCTGGCGTATGAACTCGAGCATCTCGGGGTCCTGCACCGAATGCCCCGAGAGGTTGATACTGACCGTGCCGGCCTCCGCGGGCTGCTGCGACAACCAACGGCAGCTTTGTCGAATCACCCACCGGTCAATCTCACCCATGGCGTGATGTTTCTCGGCGATCTCGATGTATTCGCTGGGGAAACGCATCCGACCATCGGCGTCGGTCACCCTCAGGAGCATTTCGTGGATCACGCCGCGAGCCGGGTCGACCGGGGCGATTCGCTGGGCCGCCAGATCGAGCCGGTCCTCGGCGATGGCGGCACGCAAGGCGTTGTAGCGCTCGATCTGCTGCTCGCGTTCCAGGAGTTCGGTGTCCTCGCCGGAGAACTGCACCACGCGGTCGCCGCCGAGCCGTTGGGCGCTCTGGCAGGCACGCTCGGCATCCTCCAGGCGGCGGGAGGCCAGCAGATCGTCACTGTCGATGCGCGTGACGCCCACACTGGCCTTCAGGCGCAGGTGCTCGTGTTCGTCCGGCAGACGGAAGGCGTGGATGATCTCGAGCACCTCGCGCGCGACCAGCGTGCAGGTATCCCGGCTGGACAGCGGCATCCAGATGACGAATTCGTCTACCCCCATGCGTGCGAGGACCGCATCCGAGGGTAATTCCAGCGAGAAGTGGCTGGCCAGCGAGGCGAGGATACGGTCCCCCAGTTCACGGCTACCGATCTCGTTGAGCAGACGGAACTCGTCGAGATCGATCCAGACCAGGCAGCTTGCATGGGTCGGCTCGTTGCGCGGCGTCTTGCCCGGCATGGCCTGGGAGAGAAATTCCTCCATCGCCTCGCGATTGAGCACCCCGGTCAGGCGATCGTGTGTGGCCCGGTACGTGAGCAAGGCGTTGGCCGAACGCAGATCCGTGACATCGAGCATGGAAACGAGCAACTGACTGTCACCCTCGTCGCCGTGGGCCTCCAGGCGGCTGATCTTCACGTTCACGTCAAGACGCTGGTTGTCCCGTTCGATCACCCCGTCGATCGATTGCGTTTCCCGCGTCTCGACGCGCTCGACCAGGTCACCGAAGGCACATTGCGGTGACAACCCATCGATCTGCAGGTTGAAGGCATCGCAGAACGCCCGCCCGGCCAGCTGCCCCGTCAGTTCGGGGTGCGCGAAGGCCTCGACGGCATGATTGGTCAACAGGATGCGACCCTCGGTATCGGTGAGCACCGCGCCGGTGTGCAGGCCGGAAAATGCCCGGCGCAGGCGGCGCTTCTCGGCGCCCAGGCGGCGGGTCGCACGCCGTGCCTGCCAGGCGAACAGGGCCAGCACGACGGCGAGAATCAGCACCAGGTAGTGCCAGAAATGGCGCAGCAAGGAACCCAGGGACACCGGATCCGGCAACCACTTGTCGTGCAGGCGATCGACGATCGAGTAGTCCAGCGGAGTACGCCAGCCGGCAATCCGGGCCTGCTCGGCGGCCGACGCCTGAGCGGGCATGGCGATCAGCTGGCGGGCGACCCGGGCCGCGAGCCCGTCGGGGGCGCGTTCGGTCGCGGCAAACGGCCACTCCGGGACCAGTGGCGTGTTGCTTGGGTAGGGAAAGCCCTCGCGCTTCGCCTCGCCGACAGGGATCAGCCGGCTGTCGGGATAGGCCTCGAGATAGCGCTGGAAGAAGCTTGCCCTCACCACGCCGGCGTGGGCGCGTCCGTCGAGCACCGCGTCGACCACCGCCTCCAAGGGCAATCCGGTGAATATCGGGGTGATCTCGTGTTCCACATCGAGACCGGCGTTCTCCAACGCCTGCATGCCAAGCAGCCAGCCGCCCAACGCGTTGGGGCTGGTGCCGGCAATCCGGGTACCCACCAGGTCGTCGAGTGCGGCAAACCCGGTGCCCTGGCGGGTGAACACCACGGCCCCGAACTGTTCGAGCTCACCGCCGTTTCCCCTGACCACGAGGGTTGCCAGCGGCCAGATCGCGCCGAGCCGCGAGAGCTCCGAGTATTGCAACGACTGGGTCAGCACGAAATCGAGCCGTCCCTGGACAAAGGCGTGGCGCAACTCCGACAGGAACAGCGGCACGATCTCGAATCGATACCCCGGGTTGCGTTCGCTCAGGTAGTCGGCGGTCGCCTGCCAGCGGTTGATCGCCTCGTCCTTGCCGGCATACGCGAGCACGCCCACATGGATCGGGGTGGCGGATTTCTCCGTGCCGGCGGATTGGGCCTCGGCCGGGCCGGCGACGATCACCGCCAGGCAAACGATGGCCGCGACAAGCAAGCGAGGCACCACCGTGTTGATCGGCAGCCGCCCCGGAACACGCGCGCTCATCATCTGCAGCCAGTCCTTGCCGTTTCGCGGCATGCCAATCTCACCTTCCGTATCCGTTGGATTGCCCCGCGCACTCGCGAGCCGATGTTGGCGGGCGCCAGTCCGTCCACGTGCCCCACACCGAACGGGCCGCGCCAAGACGGGCCAGGGAAGCGTTTTCGTCAATCGGCCAGCGCTCGCTGCTCAAGGGCCAGCCGCGCGATCAACGGCTCGGGGCGATGCAGGAGATAGCCCTGCGCGAAATCCACGCCGATCGTTTCCAGCTGGGCCAGCGTGGCCGGGGTTTCGACCCATTCGCCCACGGTCCGCGCCCCCATCACGCGTGCCACCTCGTGGATCGACTCGACGATCACGGCGGCGACCGGGTCGTGTTCCAGGTCGCTGACCAGCTTGCCATCGATCTTGACGATGTCGGGCTTGAGTTGACGCAGGAATTCGAACGAGATCAACCCGCCACCGAAGTCGTCAAGCGCCACCAGGCATCCCACGTCGCGTAGCGAGGCTATCAGTTCCGCCGCCTGATCGAAATTCGAGATCGCCGCCGTCTCGGTAATCTCGAAGCACAGCCAGGTGGGGTCGATCTCGTTGCGCTGCAATTCCTCGCGGACGAACCCGATCAACTCGCCGTCCTGCATCGACTGACCCGAGAGGTTGATCGTGAGCCGTGCTGGCGGCTCGCCGGTGTCGGTGCGGTGGGCGCGCAGCCCCTCGAGCGCGCGTCGAACCACCCAGCGGTCGATCTGGGGCATGAAATTGAATCGCTCGGCCAGCTCGATCAGCGGCGCCGGCGAGCCGAGGTTGCCGGCCTCGTCCGCCAGTCGCAGCAGCACCTCCAGACGCACGCCGACCGTCTCCGCGGCGCCGATGGCGTGGATTTCCTGGGCATGCAGCACGAAGCGATCCTGCTCGACCGCCTGCTTGAGCCGGTTGAGCTCGGCGAAATCCGATTGACGCAGGGAGCGTTCGGCCCCGCTTTCCTCGAATATCACCAGGCGATTGCCGCCCAGCTTCTGCGCGGTCACGCAGGCGGATTCCGCCTCTTCGATGACGGTTTCCGCGTTGTAGTTGCCCCCGGCGGCCAGCGGCCGGACACCGATGCTCGCCGAGGTGCGTAGCGCCCGGCCCTCACCGTCGAGGCGAAAATCCCGGATCGCCTGCAGGATACGCTCCGGCCAGCTGCCAGCGTCGGCGCCCCTGAGAAAAATGCCGAACTCGTCGCCGCCGACGCGCCCGACCGGGGTGTTCGCCGGCAGCACCACCCGCAGGTAGCCGGCCAGGCGGCGCACCAGCTCGTCGCCCATGCGGTGGGAACCACCCTCGTTGACCAGGCGGAAATGATCCAGGTCCAGCCACAGCAGGATGCCCTCCTCGATCGACCGGGTGGCGTCGTCTGGGTGCAACAGGCCGCGGATCTTCTCGAGGAAGTGTCGACGCGTCAGCAGGCCGGTCAGTTCGTCATGCGTGGCGCGGTAGGCCAGCTGTCGGCTGGTCTCGTCGAGCTCGGTGATATCCATCATCGAGACGACCAGGCGCCGCGTGGGCTCGCCTGCCGAATCCATGCGCGCAACGGTCAGGTTGAGCACCCGCCGGGGGTGACCGTGGGCGAGTATCACGGCGTATTCCATCCACTGGCGGGTCGCGAGTTGTTCCAGCATGCCCACCAGCGAGAAGTCATGGTTGTCGTGGCGCAGCATCAGGGCGAAGACGTCGGTCAGTCGTTGCCCCATCGCCGTGGCCGCGTCGCAGCCCTCGGGCAGCAGCCGCTCGGCCGACGGATTGAGAAACTGGATGCGCCCTTCCCCGTCCAGCGTGATGACCGCTTCGTGCATCGCCGTCAGGGCGGCGCGGTGCTCGCGTTCCCGACGTGTCAGCAATTGCCGGGCACGCCATTGCTGCCAGAGCAGGAGCGACAACACCGCGCTGAGTGCCACCGGGACCACCCACCAGTGCGCGCGCAACCAGTCGACCACGCTCACCGGGGGCGTCAACCAACGGTCGGCGAGCGTCTGGAGGTCGCTGTAATCGACCGGCTCGGACCAGCCGGCCAGGTTCGCCGCCTGCATGGGCGCCGAATCGGCCGGCATGGTCAGGAGCGTTGCCCGCACCTGCTCACGCAACGGTTCCTCGGCCCGCGAGGTGGCGGCGAGCGGCCATTGCGGCATCAGTCGCGTGGACAGGGGGTGTGGATACCCCGGCTCGCTGATCCGGTTGAGGACGGTGAAGGTCTCCGGTCCGTACCGTCCGGCCTCGATCTCGCGGGTGAGCACGTCGGCCCGCACGATACCCGCATCGGCCCGACCGGCCGCCACCGCGCCGAGCACGTTGCTCATCGGCAGGCCGACGTACAGCGGCAGGATGTCCGCCTCGATGGATAGCCCCGCCCGCTCGATCTCCTCCATGCCCAGGATCCAGGCGCCGAGCGCGTTGGGGGCGACCCCCGCGACGATCGCCCCCTGCAGATCGGCCAGATCCTGGATTTCCTCGCGATCGCTCAACCGCACGATCGCCGAGCCGAAGCGGTTGCTCGGACTGCCCGCCCCGTTGACCACCCGCGTGGCCAGCGCCTCGAGCCCGTAATCGGCGCGCAACTGAACGAACTGCAGCGGTTGAAGGTGGACGAAGTGCAGCTCGTTCTGGCGAACCGCTCGAGCCACCTCCTGAAGATAGGGTGGCCGGATCTCGAATCGCGTCCTATCGATTCGGTCACTGAGAAAATCCGCGGTCGGGTTCCAGCGCGCCTGCGCCTCCTCCTTGCTGGTGATGGTCAGCACACCGATCGTGATCAGCCGATCCTCGCTCGCCCAGGCCTGGGCGAGTGCCGTCGACTGCCCGCCGAGCAGCAGTAAGGCCGTCAACAGGAGTGCCATCACGCCTTGCGCCCAGCAGGCGACCCCACGAACGGGACCGCAGACATGAAAAAGGCGGGCCGTGACCGACGTCACGCCCCGCCCTTGCGGATTGGTGCCGAACTTCCTGCGGTTTGCCACACGCTGCATGCCAGACATCCCTTGCCTGTGAAACACACCCTTGCGGGGTCGGGTCGGCTCGTCCCTGGCGCCCGCCCCCGGGGTTGTCACCGGGGTTCGGCGGGGCGATGACTCAACCTCGGCGGCCGGCCTTCGCGCCGATGCGCAGGCGCAGGGCGTTGAGCTTGATGAAGCCCTCGGCATCGCGCTGGTCATAGGCACCGGCGTCGTCCTCGAAGGTGGCGATGGCCGGGTCGAACAGGCTGTTGTCCGACTGGCGACCCGCCACGATCACGTTGCCCTTGTACAGGCGCAGACGCACGTCACCATTGACGTTGGCCTGGGTCGCGTCGATGGCCTTTTGCAGCATCTCGCGCTCGGGGGCGAACCAGTACCCGTTGTACACCAACTCGGCGTACTTGGGCATCAGTTCATCCTTCATGTGGGCCTCGCCACGGTCGAGCGTCAGCGACTCGAGTGCCCGGCGAGCCTTGAGGAGAATCGTGCCGCCCGGGGTCTCGTAGCAGCCGCGCGACTTCATGCCGACGTAGCGGTTCTCGACCATGTCGAGACGGCCGATGCCGTTGGCGCCACCCAGCTGGTTGAGCTTGAGGAGCAGTTCGGCCGGCGAGAGCTTCTCGCCGTTGATCGAGACCGGGTCGCCCTTCTCGAAGCCGATGACGATCTCGGTGGCCTCGTCCGGGGCACGCTCGGGGCTGACCGACCAGCGCCACATTTCCTCTTCCGGCTCCCACCACGGGTCCTCGAGGTTGCCGCCCTCGTAGGAGATGTGCAGCAGGTTGGCGTCCATCGAGTACGGCGACTTCTTGCCGGCCGCGGCGAAATCGACCGGGATGTCGCGACTCTCTGCGTAGTTCATCAGCTTCTCGCGGGAGTTGAGGTCCCACTCGCGCCACGGGGCGATCACCTGGATCTCCGGGTTGAGCGCGTAGGCGTTGAGCTCGAAGCGCACCTGGTCGTTGCCCTTGCCGGTGGCACCGTGGGCGACCGCATCGGCGCCGGTCTCGCGGGCGATGTCGACCAGGCGCTTGGCGATCAGCGGGCGGGCGATCGAGGTGCCCAGCAGGTACTCGCCTTCGTAGATGGCGTTGGCGCGGAACATCGGGAAGACGTAGTCACGGACGAAGGTCTCGCGCAGGTCGTCGATGTAGATCTCCTTGACGCCCATCTTCTCGGCCTTCTCGCGTGCCGGGTCGAGTTCCTCGCCCTGCCCCAGGTCCGCGGTGAAGGTGACCACTTCGCAGTCGTAGGTCTCTTCCAGCCACTTGAGGATCACCGAGGTGTCCAGGCCGCCGGAGTAGGCCAGAACCACCTTGCCGAGCTTCTTGGGGGCCGCGGGATTGCTCATCAGAACTCCTGATTTCGATTTGTGTTTGCGATGTGCGTGGCACGTGATCGCGCCATTATATAGACACCGCCGCGCCTTGACAGGGCATAGGGTTTTTCAATCCCCCGATTACACCACCACGAGCGGCGTCAATACGGCACTCGCCGCGCCACCGAGGGTCCGACAAAACGGCGTGAAACGGCTTGCCCGTGCGCTCGAACATAGGAAATCACGACGGAATCGCGCATAATGAGGCGCAAATTTAGGTCCGGTGCGACCATCGAAACCCCGCCCTGATGCGGTTTGCGAGGATTTCGAACGCACCCAACGACAGCTTTGAGGAGTGCTTGTGACCGATTACATCGATCAGGATCCGCAGGAAACCCGGGAATGGCTTGACGCGCTCGAGGCGGTTGTCAGCTTCGAAGGCACGGAAAAGGCCCGACACTTGATCGGCCACATGATCGAGCTGGCGCGCCAGCACGGCATCGACACCCCGTACGCCGCCACCACCCCGTACATCAACACCATCCCGCCCGAGGACGAGCCGCAGTATCCCGGCGACCGTCAGATCGAGCAGCGCCTGCGCGCCCTGATCCGCTGGAACGCGATGGCGATCGTGGTGCGAGCCAACAAGGAAAACTCGGTCGGGGGCCACATCGCCTCCTACCAGTCCAGCGCGACCATGTACGAGGTCGGCCTCAACCACTTCTTCAAGGGCCACGACCACCCGGAAGGCGCCGACATGGTGTTCTTCCAGGGGCACGTGGCCCCGGGCATGTACGCCCGGGCCTTCCTCGAGGGACGGATCACCGAGGAGCAGCTGCTCAACTTCCGCCAGGAGGCACACAAGGACGGGCTGAGCTCCTACCCGCACCCCTGGCTGATGCCCGACTTCTGGCAGTTCCCGACCGTCTCCATGGGCCTCGGCCCGCTGATGGCGATCTACCAGGCGCGCTTCATGAAGTACATGGACGCGCGCGGCTTCGGCAAGGTCAACAGCCGCAAGGTCTACGCCTTCCTCGGTGACGGCGAGATGGACGAGCCGGAATCCCTGGGCGCGATCGGCCTGGCCGTGCGCGAGAAGCTCGACAACCTGGTCTTCGTGGTAAACGCCAACCTGCAGCGCCTCGACGGCCCGGTACGCGGCAACGGCAAGATCATCCAGGAACTCGAGGGCAGCTTCCGCGGTGCCGGCTGGAACGTCATCAAGGTCATCTGGGGCCCGGGCTGGGACGAGCTGCTCGCCCGCGACAAGTCGGGCAAGCTGATCCAGCGCATGATGGAAGTCCCCGACGGCGAATACCAGGCCTACAAGGCGAAGGACGGCGGCTTCGTGCGCGAGCACTTCTTCGGCAAGTACCCGGAGACCGCCGAGCTGGTCAAGAACATGACCGACGACGAGATCTTCTCGCTCACCCGCGGCGGCCACAGCCCGCGCAAGATGTACGCGGCCTACAAGGCGGCCAACGATTGCAAGGGCAAGCCCACCGTCATCATCGCCAAGACCATCAAGGGCTACGGCATGGGCCCGTTCGGCGAAGGTGCGATGACGGCCCACCAGCAGAAGAAGCTCGACAACGAAGGCCTCAAGTACTTCCGCGATCGCTTCGGCCTGCCGATCTCCGACGAGCAGCTGGAAAAGGACGTTCCGTTCTACAAGCCGGACGACAGCCACGAGCTGATCAAGTACATGAACGAGCGACGCAAGGACCTGGGCGGCTACCTGCCTGCCCGCGTCGATCGGGCCGAGTCGATCCCGGCGCCGGACCTCAAGGCGTTCGACATGATCCTCAAGGGCACCGGCGAGCGCGAGATGTCCTCGACCATGCTCTTCGGTCGTATCCTCGCGATGATCCTGCGCGACAAGAAGCTCGGCAAGCGCGTGGTGCCCATCATCCCGGACGAGGCCCGGACCTTCGGCCTCGAGGGCCTGTTCCGCCAGGTGGGCATCTACGACCCGGCCGGTCAGCTCTACGAGCCGGTCGATGCCGACCAGGTTGCCTGGTACAAGCAGGCGGCCAACGGCCAGGTGCTGCAGGAAGGCATCAACGAGGCCGGTTCCATGTCCTCCTGGCTGGCCGCGGCGACCGCCTACGCCAACTACGGCGAGGCAATGGTGCCCTTCTACATCTACTACTCGATGTTCGGCTATCAGCGCATCGGGGATCTGGCCTGGCTGGCTGGCGACATCCGAGCGCGCGGCTTCCTGATCGGTGCGACCGCCGGTCGGACCACGCTCGAGGGCGAGGGCCTGCAGCACAACGACGGCCACAACATCATGATGTTCTCCGCCGTACCGAGCTGCCGCGTCTATGACCCGACCTACGGCTACGAGATGGCGATCATTATTCGTGATGGCCTCAAGGCGATGGTCGAGGAGAAGCAGGATTGCTACTACTACATCACGGCGATGAACGAGAACTACTCGCACCCGGCCATGCCCGAGGATGTCGAGGAAGGGGTTCTCAAGGGCGCCTACCGCCTGCGCGAGAGCAAGAAGAAGCTCAAGAACCGGGTGCAGCTGATGGGCTCCGGTACCATCCTGCGCGAGGCCGAGGCCGCCGCCGTCATGCTCGAGGACGAGTGGAAGGTCGCCGCCGACGTCTGGTCGGCCACGAGCTTCACCGAGCTGGCCCGTGAAGGCCAGGCCTGCGAGCGTCACAACCGCCTGCATCCGGACGCGGATCCCAAGACGCCGTACATCACCACGGCACTCGCCGAGCGCGAGGCCCCGGTGATCGCGGCCACCGACTACATCCAGGCTTACCCGGACCAGATCCGTCGCTTCGTGCCCGGCTCGTACACCACCCTGGGTACCGACGGTTACGGCCGCTCCGATACCCGGGCGGCACTGCGCCGGTTCTTCGAGGTCGACGCCGCGCACATCGTGGTCGCCGCGCTCAAGTCGCTGGCCGACGAGGGCAGCATCCCGGCATCCAAGGTCGGCGAGGCGATCAAGAAGTACGGCATCGATCCGGACTGCGCCCCGCCGATCGAGCGCTAAGACCCGCCACGCCCGCCATCGGTGACCGAATGGTCGGCCGGTGGCATGGCCCCATTCGATCCGACGCCTGCAGGACCTTGCGGGCGCGCATGCAACCTTTCATGGAGACAGGCTGATGGCCATCAAGTCGATCACCCTCCCCGACATCGGCAACTACGACAACACCCCCGTCATCGAGGTGCTGGTCTCGCCCGGTGACCGGGTCGAAAAGGAAGACTCGCTGATCACGCTGGAGTCCGACAAGGCCACGATGGAGATCCCGTCCCCCTACACGGGCGAGATCAAGAAGGTATTGGTCAAGGTCGACGACACCCTCAACCAGGGCGACCTGATCGCCGAGATCGAGGCCGACGACGAGGCTGAGGCGCCGGCGGCCGAGGAAAAGCCGGCCGAGGAGCCGGCATCCGAGGCACCTGCCGAGCAGAAGCCGGCCGAGCCGGAAACGCCGGCACCGGCTGCCGAAAAGGCTCCTGAACCGGCCGCCCCGGCTGCCGCTCCGGTCAATCGCCAGA
Organism: Guyparkeria sp. SB14A; assembly: GCF_005096345.1. NCBI lineage: Bacteria > Pseudomonadati > Pseudomonadota > Gammaproteobacteria > Chromatiales > Thioalkalibacteraceae > Guyparkeria > Guyparkeria sp. SB14A. Next base: position 52,389 of record NZ_SWAW01000002.1, read on the forward strand.
GTGCCGGCGCAAAGTCACACGCTAGCCCGTCGGTGCGCCTGTTCGCTCGCAAGCTGGGCGTGGATCTCGCCAACGTAACCGGCACTGGCCCCAAGGGGCGGATCCGGCAGGAGGACGTCGAGGGCGCGATCAAGAAGGTGATGGAAGGCGTGGCCAAGGGCGGTGCCGCCACCGGGGCCGGCATCCCGCCCCTGCCGGAGATCGACTTCTCGCAGTTCGGCGAGATCGAGGAGCGTCCGCTCTCCCGGATCAAGAAGCTCTCGGGCAAGCACCTGTCGACCGCGTGGCTCAACATCCCGCACGTCACCCAGTTCGACGAGACCGACATCACCGAGCTCGAGGCCTTCCGCAAGTCGCTGAAGCCGCGGGCCGAGAAGGCCGGTATCAAGATGACGCCGCTGGTGTTCGTGTTGAAGGCGCTGGCGCACGTGCTGCGGGAATTCCCCAACATGAACGCCTCGCTCGCCCCGGACGGCGAGCACCTGATCGTCAAGAAGTACATCAACCTGGGCGTGGCCGTGGATACCCCGAACGGCCTGGTCGTGCCGGTGGTCCGCGACGTCGACCAGAAGGGCATCTTCGAGCTCTCCGAGGAACTCATGGAGATTTCGGCACGCGCCCGTGACGGCAAGCTCACCGGGGCCGACCTCTCCGGCGGTACCTTCTCGGTCTCCAGCCTCGGCGGGATTGGCGGCACGCAGTTCACGCCGATCGTCAACGGGCCGGAAGTCGGGATCCTGGGGGTTTCCAAGGCCAGCATGCAGCCGGTCTGGAACGGCTCGGAGTTCGAGCCGCGCCTGATGCTGCCGCTGGCCCTTTCCTACGATCACCGCGTCATCGATGGCGCCGAGGGCGCGCGGTTCATGACCACGCTCTCGCGCACGCTCACCGATCTTCGCGAACTGATGCTGTAAGGAGCGCCGGATGACCATCGAAACCATCAACCTGCCCGACATCGGCAACTTTGACGAAGTCGAGATCATCGAGGTGCTGGTCGAGGCCGGCGACACCGTCGAGGCCGAGGACTCGCTGATCACTCTCGAGACCGACAAGGCCACCATGGAGATCCCGGCCCCGGCCGCCGGCACGATCACCGAGATGCTGGTCGGCGTGGGCGACAAGGTGAGCACGGGCAAGCCGATCGCCAAGTACGAGCCGGCCGCCGGCGGCACCGGCGAGTCGAGCGACAGCGCCGATGCGCCCGCCGAGCAAGCGTCTGGCAGCGAAGACGAGGCGTCCTCCCCTGCCCCGGCCGCCGCTGCCGCCACCGACGAGAAGGCGGACGTCGAGTGCGAGGTCTGCGTACTCGGCTCCGGCCCGGGCGGTTACACCGCTGCCTTCCGCGCCGCGGATCTGGGCAAGACGGTGGTGCTGATCGAGCGCTACCCGGTCATCGGTGGCGTCTGCCTGAACGTCGGTTGCATCCCGTCCAAGGCCCTGCTGCACGTCTCCGAGGTCCTAAACGAGACCCGCTCGATGAGCGACCACGGGGTCACCTTCGCCGAGCCCAAGATCGATCTCGACAAGCTGCGCGGCTTCAAGGAAAAGACCATCAAGAAGCTAACCGGCGGGCTCGAGGCCCTGGCCAAGCAGCGCAAGGTCCAGATCGTGCGCGGCTACGGCCGTTTCGTCGATCCCCACCACGTCAAGGTGGTCGACGACGAGGGCAATGAGACGCTGGTGCGCTTCGAGCATTCCGTCATCGCCGCCGGCTCGCAGCCGGTAAAGCTGCCGTTCATTCCGCACGACGACCCGCGCGTGATGGATTCCACCGACGCCCTCGAGCTCGAGGAAGTACCGGGCAAGATGCTGGTGATCGGCGGCGGCATCATCGGTCTGGAAATGGCCCAGGTCTACGATTCGCTCGGTGCCGAGATCTCCATCGTCGAGCTGGCCGACACCATCATCCCGGGGGCCGACAAGGACCTGACGCGTCCGCTGCTGAAGATCCTCAAGAAGCGCTACAAGGACATCTTCCTGGGCGCGAAGGTGACCAACGTCGAGGCGAAGAAGGACGGTCTGCACGTCACCTTCGAGGGCAAGAAGACGCCGGAAACGGCTGTTTTCGATCGCATTCTCGTCGCCGTCGGTCGTGCTCCCAACGGCAAGAAGATCGATGCCGAGAAGGCCGGCGTGTCGGTCGACGAACGCGGCTTTATCGCCGTCGACGAACGCCAGCGGACCAATGTCGAGTACATCCACGCCATCGGCGACGTGGTCGGCCAGCCGATGCTGGCCCACAAGGCGGTGCACGAGGGCAAGGTGGCCGCCGAGGTCATCTGCGGCCTGCCGTCGGCCTTCACCCCGATGGGCATCCCCAGTGTCGCCTACACCGACCCCGAGGTCGCCTGGGCTGGCAAGACCGAGGAAGAGCTCAAGGCCGAGGGCGTCGAGTACGAGAAAGGCGCCTTCCCCTGGGCGGCCTCGGGCCGTTCGCTCAGCCTTGGCCGGGACGAGGGGCTGACCAAGGCCCTGTTCTGCAAAGAAACGCATCGTCTCCTCGGTGCCGGCATCGTGGGGCCGAACGCCGGCGAGCTGGTCGCGGAGGCCATGCTGGCCATCGAGATGGGCGCGGACATGGCCGATATCGGCCTGACCATCCACCCGCACCCCACCCTGTCGGAGACGCTCGGTTTTGCCGCCGAGATGGCCGAAGGCACGATCACGGACCTGTTGCCGCCCAAGAAACGCTGATCGGGCGCCGGCAAAGGGAGAAGGCCAGTGGAATACCTGTTGTTCGCCATCCTGGGGATGGTCGGTGGCGTGGCCGCCGGCCTGCTCGGCATCGGTGGCGGGCTGATCATGGTGCCGGTGCTGCTGATGATCTTTCCGACCATCGGCATCAGCGGTCCCCACCTGGTGCATATCGCGATCGGCACCTCGCTCGCCGCGATCGTCTTTGCCTCGATCACCTCGGTCTACAGTCACCACCGTCACGGTGGCGTGCTGTGGGGGGTATTCGCGCGTTTCGCCCCCGGGATGGCCCTGGGCGCGATCCTCGGCTCGACCGTGGCCCACTACCTGCCCGGTGACGTGCTGAAGATCGTGTTCGGGGTGCTCGAAATCGCGGTCGCGCTACAGATGGCCTTCGGCAAGACCCCGCCGGCGAGTCGGCAACTCCCCGGGATCGTGCCGCTGACCGGGGTGTCGAGCACCTTCGGGGCGATCGCCTCGATCATGGGCATGGGCGGCGGCGCCATGACCACGCCGTTCTTCCTCTACTGCAACATCACGGCGCGCAACGCGATTGCCACCAGCGCCTCGTTGACCCTGCCCACCGCGCTGTTCGGGGCGGCCGGCTACGTGGTCAGTGGCTGGACCATCGAGGGCCTGCCCGAGATGACGGCCGGTTACGTCTACCTGCCGGCACTGATCGGGATCGCGGTGTTCTCGGTGCTTTTCGCCCCCATCGGTGCCAAACTCGCGCAGATACTGCCGGCCCGGACGCTAAAGCGCATCTTCGCCTTCGTCCTAATGGGACTGGGCGTGCACATGATCCTCGCCTGAGCCGAGCCGACACCGATTTGCTCTTGACCTCGACACCCTTGGGGGGCCTGCATATGACAGCCAGCAAACGCATCGCGGTCTACCCGGGCACCTTCGACCCGATCACCTTTGGGCACGTCGATCTCGCGCATCGCGCCGCCCGCCTGTTCGACGAGGTGATCGTCGCCGTGGCTGGCGACTCGGGCAAGCGCACCCTCTTTCCGCTCGATAAACGTCGCTCACTGGCGGAACAGGCGATTGGTGAGAGTGACGGCAAGATTCGGGTGGCATCCTTCGACGGCCTGCTGGTCGAATTTGCCCAGGAAGTCGGTGCCACCGCCCTGGTGCGAGGCCTGCGGGCAGTCAGTGATTTCGAGTACGAGATCCAGTTGGCCGCCATCAACCGTCGGTTGAACAGCGAGCTGGAGACGGTGTTCCTCTCCCCGGCCGAGGATCTTGGTTTCATCTCCTCGAGTATCGTGCGGGAGCTCGCCCGACTCGGCGGCGACGTGGCCGATTTCGTCCCGCCGGCCGTGGTCGAGGCACTTGCCGACATTAACCGAGCGTGACACTGCGAAATTTGCCGGTCCGGCGCACCAAAGCCGGGTTTAGCTGTTATCCTATGCGGCATTAACCGACGAGATACTTGGGGAGGATTCCGCATGTCCCTGCTGATTACCGACGAATGCATCAACTGCGACGTCTGCGAGCCGGAATGCCCGAACGGCGCCATTTCCCAGGGTGACGAGATCTACGAGATCGCACCCAACCTGTGCACCGAGTGCGTGGGTCACTATGACGAGCCTCAGTGCGTTGAGGTCTGCCCGGTCGACTGCATCATCACCGACCCGGACAACGAAGAGACCGAAGACCAGCTGATGGACAAGTACCATCAGCTTACCGGCAGCTGATCCGGCTCCTGGCCCCAGGGGGCGATCGAGGAAACGCAAAAGGCCCGCCGTTTGGCGGGCCTTTTCACGTCTGGGTCACCTTGGGTGCCCACGAGCCGGGGCGCCGGGTCTCAGCCCGGTTGATCTACGCGCTCGCGAATGAAGGTCGCTACCGAGCCGAAGGTCTCGAACCACTCGGCATCGATCTCATCGTCGGACAACTGGATGTCGAAGCGGTCCTCGAGCGCGGTGAGCAGGAGCACCACGCCCATCGAGTCGAGCTCCGGAATCTCGCCGAACAGCCCGCTCTCCGGGGTGAAGCGCTGCTTGGGCCCGACAAGATCGAGTGTCTGGACGATCACGTCACGGACCGACACGAACAGCGGATCCCGTGCCGGGATGGCACTGGTGTTCGGCGTCATGCCCTCGCCTCGAGACGTTCGACCCCACCCATGTAGGGACGCAGGACCTCCGGCACGATGACGTCGCCGTTCTCGCACTGATAGTTCTCGAGCACCGCCACCAGGGTCCGCCCGACGGCCAGGCCGGAGCCATTGAGGGTATGTACCGGCTCGGGCTTGCCCTCGGCGTTACGGGTACGTGCCTGCATGCGGCGGGCCTGGAAATCGCGGGTGTTGGAACACGACGAGATCTCGCGATAGCGATCCTGACCCGGCAACCAGACCTCGAGATCGTAGGTCTTTGCCGCGGAAAAGCCCATGTCGCCGGTGCATAGCACCAACCGGCGGTATGGCAATCCCAGGGCGTTGAGGACCGTCTCGGCGTGCCCGGTCAGTTCCTCGAGGGCCCGCTCGGACTCGCCGGCCGGGACGATCTGGACGAGCTCAACCTTCTCGAACTGGTGCTGACGGATCAGCCCGCGCGTGTCACGGCCCGCCGCCCCGGCCTCGGAACGGAAGCACGGCGTGTGCGCCACCATCTTGAGCGGCAGCTCGTCCCGGTCGAGGATCCGGTCGCGCGCGAGGTTGGTCACCGGCACCTCGGCGGTCGGAATCAGGTACCACGGCGCGTCCCCCTCGAGGCGGAACAGGTCCTCGGCGAACTTCGGCAGCTGGCCGGTACCGAACAGCGAGTCGGCATGCACGATGAACGGCACTTGCACCTCGGTGTAGCCGTGATCGCGGGTATGCAGGTCCAGCATGAACTGGGCGAGCGCCCGGTGCAGTCGGGCCACCGGCCCGGACAGGGTGACAAAGCGCGCGCCGGTGAGCTTGGCCGCCGCCTCGAAATCCATGCCGGCCAGCCCCGCGCCCAGGTCGATGTGGTCGCGCACTTCGAAGTCGAACGACGGGATCTCGCCGACCGCGTGCATCTCGACATTGTCGTCCTCGCTCTCGCCAACCGGCACATCGTCGTCGGGCAGGTTGGGAATGCCGGCAAGAAAGGCGTCCAGTTCCTCGGCGATTTCGCCCAGCCTCGCCTTGGCGGCATCGAGGCGCTCGCCGAGCTCGCCAACCGCGGCGATCAGCGGCTGGATGTCCTCGCCGGCGGCCTTGGCCTTGCCGATCTTCTTGGACTCGGCGTTGCGCTCGGCCTGCAGCGACTCGGTCTCGACCTGCAGGGCCTTGCGCTCGGACTCGAGCGATTCGAAGCGCTCACGGTCGAAGGCAAACCCGCGTCGGGCCAGCCGCGCGGCGACATCGTCGGTTTCCTGGCGAAGAACTCGGGCGTCAAGCATGGGGAATCCAGCGGTTGCGAAGAACAGGCCGACCGGCACGCGTGCCGGGTCGACGCGTTAGGTCAGGCGAGGTACTCGACCTCGACGATCTCGAACGTCCGGGTGGTGCCACCCGGGGCATTGAAGGTGACCTCGTCACCCACCGACTTGCCGATCAACGCACGGGCGATCGGCGAATGGATCGAGATCAGGTTCTGCTTGATGTCGGCCTCGTCGTCACCAACGATCTTGTAGCGAATCTCCGAGTCGGTATCCAGGTCGAGCAGTTCGACCGTGGCGCCGAAGATCACCTTGTCACCCGGCGGCATGCGCGTGACGTCGATGATCTGCGCGTGCGACAGCTTGGCCTCGATCTCCTTGATCCGCCCCTCGACGAAACCCTGCTCCTCGCGGGCGGCGTGGTACTCGGCGTTCTCCTTGAGATCGCCCAGCTCGCGCGCCTCGGCGATCGCCGCGATGATGCGGGGACGCTCGACGCTGCGCAGTCGCTTGAGCTCTTCCTCCAGCTTGGCCGCACCGGCGGCCGTCATCGGGGTCTGGTTCATGCAACGCACTCCTTATGCAGGTCCTGCAGCCGGTTGACCGAGACCGGCTGGTGCAGGTACTTCAATGCCAGCGCCATGGCCTCCGCCCCGGCCAGGGTGGTGAAGTACGGGATACGGTAATGCAGCGCCTCGCGGCGGATCTCGTAGGAATCGCTACGCGACTGCTGGCTGTTGGAGGTGGTGTTCACGATCATGGCAATCTCCTTGTTCTTGATCATGTCCACCACGTTGGGCCGGCCCTCGGTGACCTTGTTGACCGTGGTCACGGCCAGCCCGTTCTCGTCGAGGAAACGCGCGGTCCCGCGGGTCGCCACCAGCGAGAAGCCCCACTCGACCAGTGCCTTGGCCACCGGCAGCATGCCCTTGTAGTCCTGCTTACGCACGGAGATAAACGCGGTACCCGAGAGCGGCAGCGAGTTGCTCGCCCCGGCCTGGGCCTTGGCGAACGCCTCGCCGAACTCGCGCCCGACGCCCATCACCTCGCCCGTGGACTTCATCTCGGGGCCCAGCAGCGGGTCGACGCCGGCGAACTTGATAAACGGGAACACCGCTTCCTTGACCGAGTAGAACGGCGGGATGCGTTCGGCGGTGATCCCTTGGCGCTTGAGGCTCACCCCGGCCATCGTGCGGGCGGCCACCTGGGCCAGCGGCACGCCGACCGCCTTGGAGACGAACGGCACGGTGCGCGAGGCACGCGGGTTGACCTCGATGATGTAGATGTCGTCGCCCTGGATGGCCACCTGGGTGTTCATCAGGCCGACCACGTTCAGCTCACGGGCCATTGCCTTGATCTGCTCGCGGACCCGATCCTGCACGGAGCGCGGCACGGTGTACGGCGGCAGCGAGCAGGCCGAGTCGCCCGAGTGGACGCCCGCCATCTCGATGTGTTCCATCAGCCCGCCGATCACCACGTCCTCGCCGTCACAGACGGCGTCGATGTCCATCTCGGTGGCATCGTCCAGGAAGCGATCGAGCAGCACCGGCGACTCGTTGGAGACCTTGACCGCGTCGCGGATGTAGCGCTTGAGCGATTCCTCGTCGTGGACGATCTCCATCGCCCGGCCGCCCAGCACGTAGGACGGGCGCACCACCAGGGGGTAGCCGATCTCGGCGGCCAGGTGAATGGCCTGATCGGCGGACTTGGCCGTGCGGTTGGGCGGCTGCTTGAGATCCAGCTTGTGGATCATGTCCTGGAAGCGCTCGCGGTCCTCTGCCCGGTCGATCGCATCCGGCGTGGTGCCGATGATCGGGGCGCCGGCCTTTTCGAGGTCGCGGGCCAGCTTGAGCGGCGTCTGGCCGCCGAACTGGACCACCACGCCTCGCGGCTTTTCGACCTCGATGATCTCGAGCACGTCCTCGAGGGTCAGCGACTCGAAGTACAACCGGTCGGAGATGTCGTAGTCGGTCGAAACCGTCTCCGGGTTGCAGTTGACCATGATGGTCTCGTAGCCGTCTTCACGCAGGGCGAGCGCGGCGTGCACGCAGCAGTAGTCGAACTCGATGCCCTGGCCGATGCGGTTTGGCCCGCCGCCGAGGATCATGATCTTGTCACGGTTGGACGGCTCGGCCTCGCAGAACGGCTCGTAGGTCGAGTACATGTACGCCGTCGAGGTGGGGAACTCGGCCGCGCAGGTATCGACCCGCTTGTAGACCGGGCGCACGCCCAGCGCGTGGCGATGCTTGCGCACGGTGCTCTCGGTCTCGTCGAGCAGCTTGGCCAGGCGGGCGTCGGAGAAGCCCAGGCGCTTGAGCTGGTACATCTGCCCGGTGCCGATCTCCTTGAGCTTGCCACCGCGCAATGCGTCCTCGGTGCGGACCAGGTACTCGATCTGGCGCAGGAACCACGGGTCGATGAACGAATGACGGTGGACACGTTCGACGTCGAAGCCGTGACGGAACGCATCCGCGACGTACCAGAGGCGATCTGCACCCGGCGAGTGCAGTTCGCGCACCAGCCGATCCTCGATGTCGTCGTCCGACAGGCTGCCCTCGAGCACCTCGTCGAGCCCGTCACGACCGATCTCCAGGCCACGCAGCCCCTTCTGCAGGGATTCGCTGAACGTGCGGCCGATCGACATCACCTCGCCCACCGACTTCATCTGCGTGGTAAGGCGGTCGTTGGCGGCGGGGAACTTCTCGAAGGTGAAGCGCGGGATCTTGGTGACCACGTAGTCGATGGTCGGCTCGAACGAGGCCGGGGTCGCGCCGCTGGTGATGTCGTTCTTCAGCTCGTCGAGCGTGTAGCCGATGGCGAGCTTGGCGGCGACCTTGGCGATGGGAAAGCCGGTCGCCTTGGAGGCCAGCGCCGAGGAGCGCGAGACCCGCGGGTTCATCTCGATGACGATCATGTCGCCGTTTTCCGGGTTGACCGCGAACTGCACGTTCGAGCCGCCGGTTTCCACGCCGATCTTGCGCAGCACCGCGAGCGAGGCGTTGCGCATGACCTGGTATTCCTTGTCGGTCAGGGTCTGCGCCGGGGCGACGGTGATCGAGTCGCCGGTGTGCACGCCCATCGGGTCGAGGTTCTCGATCGAGCAGATGATGATGGAGTTGTCGTTCTTGTCACGCACGACCTCCATCTCGTATTCCTTCCAGCCGAGCACCGACTGCTCGATCAGCAGCTCGTTGGTCGGCGAGAGGTCCAGCCCGCGACGGACCAGCTCTTCGTACTCCTCGCGGTTGTAGGCGATCCCGCCGCCGGTGCCGCCCATGGTGAACGACGGGCGGATGATCGCCGGGAAACCGATCTCCACCTGGGCCGCCACCGCGGCATCGAAGGTGTGCACGACGGTCGAGGCCGGCGTGGACAGGCCGATCTCGGTCATCGCTTCCTTGAAGCGATCACGGTCCTCGGCCATGTCGATGGCGTCCTGGCTCGCCCCGATCAGCTCGCAGCCGAAGCGATCGAGCACGCCGTGGCGGTAAAGGTCGAGCGCGCAGTTGAGCGCCGTCTGGCCACCCATGGTCGGCAGCACCGCGTCGGGGCGCTCCTTCTCGATGATCGCGCTGACCGCCTCCCAGGTGATCGGCTCGATGTAAGTCGCATCGGCCATCTCCGGGTCGGTCATGATCGTCGCCGGGTTCGAATTGATCAGGATGACCCGCAGGCCCTCCTCCCGCAGCGCCTTGCAGGCCTGGGCACCCGAATAGTCGAACTCGCAGGCCTGACCGATGACGATCGGCCCCGCGCCGATGATCAATACACTCTGGATATCGTTTCTCTTTGGCATGCTCGACTCACCTGCCAGCCATGGCTGGGCAGTTGGTTGTTCTTGAAAAGGCGGTGTCACTGACGGGCGTCGATGCTCTCGACGAACTGATCGAACAGCAGGTCGAGATCGTGCGGCCCGGGACTCGCCTCGGGGTGACCCTGGAAACTGAAGGCCGGGCAGTCGGTGCGGCGAATGCCTTGCAGGCTGCCGTCGAACAGCGACCGGTGCGTCGCCTCGAGGTGGGCGGGCAGGCTGTCTTCTTCGACCGCGAAGCCGTGGTTCTGGCTGGAGATCAGCACGCGCTTGCTGCGGATGTCCTGAACCGGGTGGTTCGCCCCGTGGTGGCCGAACTTCATCTTGCTGGTCTTCGCGCCACTGGCCAGCGCCAGCAGCTGGTGACCCAGGCAGATGCCGAAGAGCGGTATGCCGGTCTCGAGGAATCGTTCGATGTCACCGATCGCCTTGGTGCAGGCGGCCGGATCGCCCGGGCCATTGCCCACCAGGATGCCGTCGGGGTTGGCGGCCAGGAGCTCCTCAACCGGCGTGTCGGCCGGGAACAGCGTGACGCGGCAACCGCGATCGACGAGCTTGCGGAGGATGTTGTGCTTGAAGCCGTAGTCGTAGGCGACCACGTGGCGGGTGGCCTCGGGGCGATCGGACACGTCGACCCACCACGAGCCCTTGGCCCACTCGCGCACCTCGCGGGTGCCGACCTCGGGGATCAGGTCCATGCCCGCCAGGCCGGCGAACTCGCGCGCCTTCTCGATCGCGGCGGTGGCGTCCAGGTCCCCGCCGGCGACGATGCAGCCCTTCATCGCCCCCTGGTCACGCAGGCGGCGGGTCAGTTCGCGGGTATCGATTTCGGCGATGGCGACCACGCCGTGCTCGCGGCAGTAGTCCTCGAGGCTCTGCTCGCCGCGCCAGGAACTCATCTGGCCGGAATCGCGGATGACGAGGCCGGCCACGTGGACCGAGTCCGATTCGGCGTCCTCGGCGTTGATGCCGACGTTACCGATATGCGGGTAGGTCAGGGTCACGATCTGGCGGCGGTAGGACGGGTCGGTGAGGATCTCCTGGTAGCCCGTCATCGCGGTGTTGAACACCACCTCGCCCACGGACTCCCCATGCGCCGATGGAGGTGCCGTAAAAAACGCTCCCGTCTTCAAGAGCCAGGAGCGCCGTGTTGGCCGGGAGCCCGGTGTTCGCGTCTGAGACCGTGCTATCCAAGAACTTTCCCCCACTGAATTGTCGTGTCGCCCCGCCCGAGTCGGCGCCGGCCATCGAGGCAGTCGGCGTGCCTCGGTTTCGGGGCGCAATTATGACTGAAAGGCCCCGATGCTGTCCACGGCGGAGCACTTCCTGACGGGTCGGGCAAGGCCCTGCCGTCGCCGACGCCGAGGGGAGTTCAGACCGGCTTGAGGCCCAGCACGTGGCTCATGTCGTAGAGCCCGGCCGGCTTGTCGGCCACCCAGTGGGCGGCGCGCACGGCGCCCTTGGCGAAGGTCATCCGGCTCGAGGCCTTGTGCGTGATCTCGACGCGCTCGCCGATGCCGGCGAACAGTACGGTGTGATCACCCACCACGTCACCGCCGCGAATGGTGGAGAAACCGATGGTCTCCGCGGCCCGCTCGCCGGTGATGCCCTCGCGACCATAAATGGCGACCTGCTGCAGGTCGCGGTCGAGGGACTCGGCCACCGCCTCGCCCAGCCGCAAGGCCGTACCCGACGGGGCGTCCACCTTGTGGCGGTGATGCGCCTCGATGATCTCGACGTCGTAGTCGTCGCCCAGCATCGTGGCGACCTGTCCCAGTACCTGCAGCAACACGTTGATGCCGATGCTCATGTTGGGTGCGAAGACCACCGGGATGTCCCGTGCGGCCTCCTCCAGCCGTTCCTTCTGGGCATCGGACAGGCCAGTGGTGCCGATCACGATGGCCCGCCCCGCCTCGCGGCAGATCTCGAGGTGGCGCATGGTCGCGTCGATCGAGGTGAAGTCGATCAGCACGTCGAAATCGTCGCCGTGGCCCGGCAGGTCGTCGACGACCGGCACACCGATCTGGCCGATGCCGGCGATCTGGCCGGCATCCTGGCCGATCAGCGGGCTGCCACTGCGGGCAAAGGCCGCCCCCATTTGCGTGTGCCCACCCTGGTGGGCCGCTTCGATCAGCCGGCGGCCCATCCGGCCATTGGCGCCAACAATCCCGACTCGTGTGCTCATGATCTTCTGTCCGACTCCAAAGGTTGTGCTTGCGATGGCTTCTGGTTACGAATGCGGCAAAGTCTACCAACCTTAAAGCTTGAAAAACCCGGCCCGGTAGTGGGAAAGCTCGGCAACCGACCCGCGGATGTCATCCATTGCCTGGTGATTTGAGGGCTTGCGGAACCCGGCCAGCACGTCCGGTTGCCAGCGCCGCGCCAGCTCCTTGATCGTCGAGACGTCGAGGTTGCGGTAGTGGAAATACGCCTCGAGCTCCGGCATCAGGCGGGCCAGAAAACGGCGATCCTGGCAGATGCTGTTGCCGCACATGGGCGACTTGCCTTCCGGCACGTACTGGCGGAGGAACTCCAGCGTGCGCGTTTCGCCGCATCGCAGATCGCAATCGCTCTGGCGAACCCGCTCGATCAGACCACTCTGCCCGTGAACCCGCTGGTTCCACTCGTCCATGCCGGCAAGCATGGCCTCGGGCTGATGGATCGCCACCACCGGTCCCTCGGCGAGCACGTTGAGGTGCTTGTCGGTCACGAGGGTGGCAATCTCGATAATGGTGTCCCGCACCGGGTCGAGCCCGGTCATCTCGAGATCGATCCAGATCAGATTGTCTTCCGGGGCGTGCATGGATTCTCTCCTGTCGATTGAGGGCGCGGAAACCGACGCCAGTGAGGCAGTACGGCGCGCTCGAGCCGCACAGAAGCCTAGCACGTCGAACCCCGCTCGCCGGTGAGCGCGACCGCGATCGGACCATGCACCCGGGCCGGCCCCGTCCGCTATACTGGCCGCGGCTCATCTAAGGAAACCCTGCTCGAATGCCATAACCACTCTGGCTTGGCCATTCGAGCAGAGTCTTCAACCACCGACGGGGCAGTCGGCTGCCTCCACACCGCCCGGAATCCGACGTTCATGGCCGAACTCACCGACACCGATCGCCAGGAAGAGCTCGATTCGCTGATCCACGAGATCCGCGACACGCTCTCCCAGCAAGTTGCCGCCGATCGCGGCGGCGAACCGGGTGACGTCGCCACGCCGCTTTCCGAGCTCACCAAGCATGACCTGGCCAAACTCGCTCAAAAGATCGAGCGCCTGCATGCCGCCGACGTGGCCAAGGTGCTCGAGTCCCTGCCCCAGGACGAGCGACTGGTCATCTGGGAGCTGGTCCATTCCGACCGCGACGGCGAGGTCCTGCTCGAGGTGTCCGACTCGGTCCGGGACACCCTGATCGAGGTGATGGACCGCGAGGAGATCCTCAACGCCGCCTCGACGCTGGATACCGACGAACTCGCCGACCTGGCCCCCGATCTCCCCGAGGGCATGATGCAGGACGTGTTCACCGCCCTGCCGATCGACGATCGCGAAAAGCTGCGGTTCGTCATGTCCTACGACGAGGACACCATCGGCGCGCTGATGGACTTCGACCTCGTCACCGTCCGGGGCGACGTGACCATCGAGGTCGCCCTGCGCTACCTGCGCCGGATGGACTCGCTGCCGGATCACACCGACAAGCTGTTCGTCACCGATCGAGATGGGTTGTTCGAGGGCGTGATCCATCTCAAGACGCTACTGATCAACGACCCGGAGACCCTGATCAGCGATGTGATGGAGAGCGACGCGGTGCGCTTTCACCCCGAGGACAAGGCGCGCGACGGCGCCGATGCCTTCGAGCGCTACGATCTCGTCAGTGCGCCGGTGGTCGACGAGGTCGACCGCCTGGTCGGCCGGGTCACCATCGACGCCGTGGTCGACTTCATCCGCGAGTCGTCCGACGAAGAGCGCCTCTCCCAGGTGGGTCTGTCCGAGGAAGAGGACATCTTCGCGCCGGTACGAAAGTCCGTGAGAAACCGCGCGCCCTGGCTGGCCGTGAACCTCGTCACGGCGATCGTCGCCGCCCAGGTGATCGGCCTGTTCGAGGGCTCGATCCAGCAACTGGTCGCGCTGGCCGTACTGATGCCCATCGTCGCGGGCATGGGCGGCAACGTCGGCAACCAGACCATCACCATGATCGTGCGCGAGTTGGCCTTTAGAAAACTCGGTGGCGGCGATATCCGCCTGCTCTATGGAAAGGAGCTGAAGGTTGCGCTGATCAACGGCGTGGTCTGGGGCGGCATCCTCGGCATCGTCACCTTCGCGATGTACCAGAACGCCGGCGTCTCCGCGGTGATGGTCGCCGCCGTCACCCTGAACTTCCTGAGCGCGGCCTTCTTCGGCGTGACCATCCCGATCGTGCGCACGCGCATGGGCCGCGACCCGGCATTGGGAAGCGCGGTGATGATCACGGCGATCACCGATTCGGGCGGGTTTTTCATCTTCCTCGGGCTCGCCACCCTGTTCCTGCTCTGAACCGGCCGCCATGACCCGCAAGATTCGCCTGAGCAAGCAGCAGCAGCGCCAGATCGATCGCCGACGGCGCGTCGACACGCAAGACGACACCCGCCTGACACCGGGTATCGTGGTCACCCATCACGGCCACGACCTGCTGATCGAGGACGCCGAGCATCACCTGCACCGGGGGCGCGCACGACGCACGGTGGGGCGCCTGACCACGGGCGACCGCATCCGCTGGCATCGCGACGAACAGGACAACGTGGTGATCGAGCAACGCGAGGATCGCCGCAATCTGCTGATCCGGCCCGACGCCTACGGCAAGAAGAAGATGATGGCCGCCAACATCGACCAGGTGCTGGTGGTGACCTCGGTGCTGCCGTGGATGAACCCGGACGTGGTCGAGCGGACCCTGGTCGCGGTGTTCGCCCTGCCGGCCACGCCCGTGATCGTGCTCAACAAGACCGACCTGCTCGCGGAGATCGGCGCGGCCGAGCGCGAGCGCATCGAGTCAACGGTCGCCCTGTGGGAGTCGCTGGGCTTCGAGGTGATCCGCACCTCGGTCAAGTCCGGCGAAGGAATCGAGACCCTGCGCTCGCGCTTGCACGATCAGATCACGCTGGCCGTCGGCCTCTCCGGCGTCGGCAAGACATCACTCTCACGAGAAATCACGCCGAGTGCGGATCAGGCCGCCATCGGCGAGATCTCGGCGTTCAATCGCGAGGGGACGCACACCACCCGCGCCAGCACGCTGTATCGCTTCACCGATGGCGAGGGTGGGCTGATCGATGCCCCCGGAGTGCGCGACTTTCCGGTCGAGGACGTCCCACCATCCGCCCTCGACGATGCCTTCCCCGAGATTCACGCCGCCTCGGCCTACTGCCGTTTCAACGACTGCCGCCACGTCAACGAGCCGGGATGCGCCGTGCGGGCCGGCGTCGCGTCGGGCGACATCCTCGAGCGCCGTCTCGCCCAGTATCAGGCCATGCGCCAGACTGGGAGCTGAACCGGGAACGCGCGAAGCATCGCGACAATCAGCCCGGCGGCCACTGCATCGCCCGCCCCCCGAGCAGGTGCAGGTGCAGGTGGTAGACCTCCTGGCCGCCATCGCGATTGCAATTGAACACGGTGCGGTAGCCCGATTCGTCGATGCCCTCCTGCGCGGCCAACTCCCGGGCGACAACGAACAGCTCACCCACCAGCGGCGCGTCCTCCGGCGCAATGTCGTTCACCGTCGGGATGGGCTTTTTCGGGATGATCAACAGGTGCACCGGCGCCTGCGGGTTGATATCGCGAAAGGCCAGTATCCGATCGTTCTCGAACACGATGTCGGCCGGTATTTCACGGTTGATGATCTTGCTGAAGATGGTCTCGCTCACGGTTGAGCCTCCCGGTCATGACACAGGTCGTTGAAGCGGAAACATGGCAAACGCCAGGAATCAGCGCAATGAAATGTTGTCCAGCTTAGCCTAAGTTCTTGTCTCCTCGGTCGAGCAACGGCGAGGCATCGCGGCACGCTACCCGTCCCGGGCCGCCCCGATTGCTGGCGAACGAATTCATTAGTACACTACCTTTCTTTTGGCGCGGCAGCTCGCTGCCCCGCCGAGTGACTCCGTTGCGTCAACCCCAAGGCAGCCCTTCCCTGCCGCCGACACGGTACAACACCCATGTCCCCGATCCGCGCCCTCACGCTCCTCCGCTCCCGGTCCATCGTCATGGCCATGGCGCCCGCCGCCCTGCTGGCCGCGAGCCTGTCCGCCCAGGCCCAGTCGGGTGGCCAGCAGCCACCGCCGAAGGTGCCGGTCATCGAGATCCAGCCTAGCAGCGCCGCGGTTTACAAGGAGTACACCGGTCGCACCGAGGCCAACCGTCACGTCGAGGTGCGGGCCCAGGTGAACGGCATTCTCGAATCTCGCGACTACGTGGAAGGGGCCCGGCTCGAGGCCGGTGATCCGCTGTTCAAGATCGACGACCGGCCGTTCCAGGCGGCCGTCCACGAGGCGGAAGCGGATCTGGCCTCGGCCCGCGCGACGCTTGCCGCGGCCCAACGCGACTGGCGCCGGATCAGCTCGTTGTTCGATCGTGGCGTGGCCAGCGAGAAACAGCGCGACGATGCCCGTTCAGCGCTGGAGACCGCCCAGGCCGGCGTCAAGGTGGCCGAGGCGCAGCTCGAGTCCGCCCAGATCGACCTCGACTACACCTCGGTGACCGCCCCGATCCCGGGCATCGCCAGTCGCCGCGCCGTCGACCCGGGCAACCTGATCGGTGTCGGCGACCGACTGGTCAGCATCGAGGAAATCGACCCGATCCAGGTCACCCTCTCCTACCCCGTGGACGACCCGTTTGCCGATTCGACGGCGCTCAACCCCACCCCGGAGCGGACCACCCCGGCCGAGGTCGTGGGCGTCACCGGCCCCGAGGGCGAGGCGATCACCGGCGAGCTCGATTACCGCGCCTCGAGCATCGAGCGCGGCACCAACTCGATCGAGCTGCGTGGCGTGTTCGACAACCCGGGTGACGTCCTGCGCCCCAACCGTTACGTCCGCGTTCGCCTCAAGGTCGACGAGGTCAGCGACGCGGTCATCATCCCCGAGACCGCCATCGGCACGGGCGCGGAGCCCAACAGCACGGTCGTTTACGTTATCGACGACGAGAACCGGGCCGACCAGCGTCGCGTGGAGCTTGGCCCGATGAGCGATCAGGGCCGCATCATCCTCTCCGGCCTGGAGCCGGGTGACCGGCTGGTCATCGACGGGCTGCTCAAGGTGCGCCCGGGTGCACCGGTCGACCCGCAGGACCCGCAGCAAGGCAACGGCGACTAAAACGGCGCCTACCCGCCGCCCGTCGTAACTACCCGACCGTGACGCCCTCGTGACGAGGGCACCGGAGACCATCGATGTTTTCCAAGTTCTTCATTGACCGACCGATCTTCTCCACCGTGCTGGCGATCGTGATCATGATCGCCGGCGGGGCCGCCTTCACGGGCCTGCCGGTCGAGCAGTACCCCGAGATCGTGCCGCCCGAGGTCGAGGTGCGAGCGACCTACGCCGGTGCCGACGCCAGCACACTGGCCGAATCCGTGGCCGCGCCACTCGAGCAGGCGATCAACGGCGTCGACGACATGCTCTACATGACGTCGGGCAGCTCGGATGCCGGCACGATGAACCTCTCGGTGACCTTCGCCACCGGCACCGACCCCGACCAGGCGACCATCGACGTCAACAACCGCGTGCAGCGCGCCCTGCCCCAGTTGCCGCAGGAGGTGCGTGACCAGGGCGTGGTGGTGAACAAGAAGAGCAGTTCGCTGCTGATGGTCATCACCCTGATCTCGGAGAACGAGGAATTCGACACCAAGTTCCTCTCCAACTACGGCCTGATCAACATCCTCGACTCGCTCAAGCGGGTGCCCGGCATCGGCGACGCGCGCCTGTTCGGTGCGCAGGATTACTCGATTCGTGTCTGGTTCGATCCGGCGAAACTGGCGCACTTCGATCTCACCCAGGACGACATTGCCGAGGCGATCCGTGAGCAGAACGCCCAGTTCGCTGCCGGCAAGTTCAACGACTCGCCCAACAAGGAAGGCGAGGCGTTCACCTACACCATCACCTCGCAGGGACGCTTCTCCGACGTCGAGGAATTCCAGAACATCATCCTCGCCTCCTCGGAGGACGGCGGCACACTGCGCTTGAGCGACGTGGCCGAGGTCGAGCTCGGCTCGCAGCGTTATGGCTTCAACGCCACCTACAACGGCGCCCCCACCGTCCCGATGGGGATCTACCTCGCGCCGGGCGCCAACGCGCTTGAGACGGTCGCCCAGGTGCGCGAACGAATGGAAGAGCTGCGTGACCGCTTCCCCGGCGACATGACCTACAAGATTCCGCTCGACACCACCGACTTCGTGCGCATCTCGATCGAGGAAGTGCTCAAGGTGTTCGTCGAGGCGTTGGTGCTCGTCTCCCTGGTCATCTTCGTCTTCCTGCAGAAACCCCGTGCGACCATCGTGCCCCTGATCGCCATTCCGGTCGCCCTGATCGGCGCACTCGCCGGTTTGTACTTGAGCGGCATGTCGATCAACCTGCTGACCCTGTTCGGCTTCGTGCTGGCGATCGGCATCGTCGTGGATGACGCGATTATCGTGATCGAGAACGTCGAGCGCCTGATGCGCGAGGAGGGCTTGAAGGCCCGCGAGGCCTCGATCAAGGCGATGGAACAGGTGACGGGACCGATCGTGGCCACCACCCTGGTCCTGTTGGCCGTGTTCGTGCCGGTCGCGTTCATCCCGGGGCTGGCCGGCGAGATGTATCGCCAGTTCGCCGTCGCGCTGTCGATCTCCGTGGTGCTCTCGGGGGTGGTGGCGCTTACGCTGACCCCCTCGATGACCGCCCTTCTCCTCAAGAATCACCAGGACAAGGAGCCGGTGCTGCCGTTCCGGATCTTCAATCGGGGTTTCGATGCCTTCCGTGACGGCTACATGAAGGTGGTGCACTTCTTCCTGGTCGCCTGGCCGATCGGGCTGTTGCTGTTCGCCGGCGTGGTGATCGCCGCGGTGGTGATGTTCCGCAGCACGCCGACGGGCCTGGTGCCGGAGGAGGACCCGGGCTACTTCATCTCGACGCTGAACCTCGACCCGGCGGCGAGCCTCGAGCGCACCGGCGAGGTGCGTGACGAGTACTCGGCCATGATCCGCGAGAATCCGGACGTGCAGATGCAGGTCGCCTTCGCCGGCTTCGATCTGCTCGCCGGCACCCAGCGCCCCTACAAGGGCGTGGCCTTCACCCGCCTGAACGACTGGTCGGAACGTCCGGCCGAGGACCAGAGCGTCCAGGCAACGGTCAAAAAGGCGATGGGCGCGGGCACTCAGATCGAGGAAGGCATGATCATGGCCTTCGTGCCGCCACCGATCCGGGGCATGTCGACCACCGGCGGGTTCGAGGCTTACCTGCAGCAACGCGGCTCGGCGGACGTCAAGGCGCTCGCCGAGGCGGCCAACGCCCTGGTCGCCGCCGCCAACGAACGCCCCGAACTGGCCGGCGTGCGCACTACCTTCGTCGACAACACGCCCCAGTTCCGCATGGACGTCGACCGGGAGCAGGCCTACGCGCTCGACGTCCCGGTGGCGGCGGTGTTCCGCACCATGCAGGGCACCTTCGGGACGCGTTACATCAACGACTTCACCCTGTTCGGGCGCAATTTCCAGGTCAACATGGCCGCCGATGCGGATTTCCGCGCCGACCCGCAGGACCTGGAGAACGTGTTCGTGCGCAGCGGCGACCAGCAGCTGGTACCGATCAGCTCGGTGGTGAGCCTGACTCGCACCACCGGCGCGGACGTAATCGACCGTTTCAACATCTTCCCCGCGGCCAAGATCATGGGTAACCCGGCCGAGGGCTATTCCTCCGGACAGGCCCTGACCGCGATGCAGGAGGTGGTCGACCAAACGCTTGGCGGCGGTGACTACACCCTGGGCTGGGTGGGCTCGGCCTTCCAGGAGCTCTCCAGCGGTTCGGCCGGTGCGATCGCCTTCCTGTTGGGCGTGATCATGGTCTTCCTGATCCTGGCCGCCCAGTACGAGCGCTGGTCCCTGCCGTTCGCCGTCATTACCGCCGTGCCGTTCGCCGTGCTCGGTGCGCTGATCGCGATCTGGATGCGCGGACTGAACATCGACATCTACTTCCAGGTGGGCATGCTGGTACTGATCGCGATGTCGGCCAAGAACGCCATCCTAGTGGTCGAGTTCGCCTCGAAGATGCACACCGAGGACGGCCTGTCGATCAAGGACGCCGCGCTTAAGGCCGCGCGCATCCGCTTCCGTCCGGTCATCATGACCTCGATGGCGTTCATCCTGGGCGTGCTGCCGCTGGCGCTGGCCACCGGTGCGGGCGAGGCCGCGCGCAACTCGCTGGGCACCCCCATCGTCGGCGGCATGATCCTGGCCACCTACGTGGCGATCCTGTTCATCCCGATGTTCTTCGAGCTGCTGCAGACCGGCAGCGAGAAGCTGTTCCGGCGCAAACACGCACCGACCTGATCGGAGGTAGACGGTCATGAACGCCACGGAATCGAGATGGGTCCCGCTCGCTCATTCGGGTCGACCCGGCGCACCGGCGCGCGGTCGACTTTGGGTGCGGCTCACCATCACCGATGGCGTACTCACCGGCATGCGGGTCGAGGATGACGACAACGTCGAACCGCACGACACCCTGCCCTCCGCGTATGCCGACGTCGTGGAGGCATTGAAGGGTTGGGGCACATCAGGCGGCAAGCCCACCGACTGGACCGCTCATCCGGGCTTTCCCCCATCGGGCACGGCCTTTCAGCGCGCGGTATGGGCCGCGCTGTGTCAGGTGCCGTGGGGCGAGTCGGTGGGTTACGGTGAACTGGCGCGTCGGGTTGGCCGTCCGGGCGCGGCGCGGGCAGTCGGTCAGGCGGTGGGCGCCAACCCCTGGGCTCCGCTTGTCCCCTGCCATCGGGTCCTGGCCGCCGGGCAACGCCTCGGCGGTTACGCGCAGGGCACACGCATCAAGTCGCGTTTGCTCTCGCTCGAGGACATCGACTACCGCTGAGGCCCGTCGGCGAGCCCTAGTCGTCCGATGCGGTGTCGGCCTTGCCCGGCCGGCGACGGTCGGGGGCCTGCTCGTCGAGCTCCGCCCAGTAGCGCATCCGCTCGGCGATGCTGCGTTCGAGGCCACGCTCAACTGGCTGGTAGAAGCGTTTTCCGACCAGCCCGTCCGGCAAGTAGGTCTCGCCGGCGGCGTAGGCATCGGGCTCGTCGTGGGCATAACGGTAGCCCTTGCCCCATCCCTCGCGCTCCATCAGGGCCGTCGGGGCGTTGCGCAGGTGCATCGGCACCGGGTCGGTGCCGCGTTGCCTGACGGTCGCCAACAGCGCGTTGTGCGCGGTGTAGACCGCGTTGCTCTTGGGCGCCACGGCCAGGTACATGGCCGCCTGGGTCAGCATCAGCTCCCCCTCGGGCACGCCGAGACGATCGAAGGCCGTCCAGGCATCCAGCGCCACGGTCAGGGCGCGGGGGTCGGCATTGCCGATGTCCTCGGAGGCGATCCGCACCAGGCGACGCGCCAGGTAGGACGGGTCCGCTCCGCCGTCGAGCATGCGCAGCAACCAGTAGGCGCCGGCGTCCGGGTTCGAGCCACGAATCGCCTTGTGCATGGCCGAAATCTGGTCGTAGAACTCGTCACCGCCCTGGTCGAAACGCCTCGGTGACTGGGTCAGCAACGCCTCGAACGTCTCCTCGCCCACCTCCCGGGCCTCGCCGCCCTCGGTGTCGGCGGCCAGCTGCGCGGCAAGTTCCAGCAAGGTGAGGAGGCGGCGCGCATCGCCGTCGGCCGCGGCCACCAACCGGTTGGCGATCGCCGGCTGCATCACCAGCGGCAGGCCACCGGTGGTCTCCTTGACGCCCTCGGGATGGGTCAATGCCCGCTCGAGCAAGGCATGCATGGCCGCATCGTCAAGCGACTGCAGCCGGTACACGCGCAAGCGCGAGAGCAACGCGTTATTCAGCGAGAAGGACGGGTTCTCGGTGGTCGCGCCGACCAGAACCAGGACGCCCTGTTCGACCGATGGCAGCAACTGATCCTGCTGGGTCTTGTTGAAGCGATGGATCTCGTCGAGGAACAGGACCGTCAGCCGCCCCGCCGATTGGCGGCGGTCGCGGGCCGACTGGATCACCGCACGAAGCTCCTTCACCCCCGCCTCGACCGCCGACATGTAGACGATCTCGGCTTGCAGGCGTTCGGCATACAGCCCGGCCAACGTGGTCTTGCCCACGCCGGGCGGCCCCCAGAGCAGGCAGGAATGCGCCTGGCCCTTTTCCATGGCCACCCGCAACGGCGCGGAGTCACCGACCACGCGCACCTGACCGGCGAACTCCTCGATCCGGCGTGGCCGCAACCGGTCGGCCAGCGGGCGGTAGACCGATGACGCGTGACGATCCGCGCCACCCGAGCCGTCCACCGACGGCGACTCGCCGCTCGAGAACAGGTCGTCCTGCGGGGTCACCTCGCTCACCGCTTGTCCGTGCCGTGAAGGGACGGCATCACTGGATCGCGGGCGGCTCGCGCGCCTCGACCACGTCGACCCCCTCCGGGGCCTCGAAGCGAAAGCGTGACTCGTCGACCGGCTGGTTGAAACGTCGCGACTCGAAGGTCACGCGAGTGGTCTGATCGAGCTGATCGATGAAACGCATCTCGCGGATGCCGCGGTCATCCACCCCAAGCAGCACTTCCCGAAAATCCCCCTCCTCGGCGCGCGGACGCAGCGCAAACCAGCTCAAACCGCCCTCGCTTTCCAGGTGGCGAATCCGAAACACCTCATCGACGGGCCGTTCGCCGGTCAGGATCGCAATGGGGGCGCCTTCCGTGGCGGCGAGTGGCGAGCGGCTGGCCTGACGCAGATCCGGCTCGTAGACCCAGAGCGTACCGTCGTTCGCGATCAGTTCCTGCACGTAGGGGGTTTCGTAACGCCAGAAGAATTGCCCCGGACGCCGCAGCACGAAACGTCCGGCGGATTCACGGCGCACCTGCCCCTGGGCGTCACGACGTTCCTGTCGGAAGTCGGCGGCCAGTGTCTCGATACCACTGAGCTGCTCGACCAGTGCGTCAACCGACTCGGCCGGCGCGGCGGGAGCCAATGTGGACACGAGCAAGCTGCCGACAAACGCCATCGTGGCAAGGACGCCGCTTTGGCGGGGAATGACTCTGTTCATGGATCACCAGTTCGTGGATGGGACCGGTTCGACGAATCCCGTGGGCGTCGGTTCCGGCCCGGTTGGCAACACGGAGGTGTGCCGTGGCTATTTGGGTGGTGGCGGGGCCAGGACTTCCCGACTGCCGTTGGCGCCCAGTTCGCCGACCACGCCATCGGCCTCCATCTGCTCGACCAGGCGCGCCGACCGGTTGTAACCGATCTTCAGGCGACGCTGGACGTAGGAGATCGACGCCTTGCGCGATTCGGTGACGATGGCGACGGCCTGATCGTAGAGCTCGTCGATCTCCTCGCCATCCGCCCGGACTGGCTTTTCGCCCGGCAGGGTAACGTTCGCCGCGGTGGTCTCGGACAGCACCTCGTCGACGTACTCCGGTTCGCCAAGTGTCTTGAGTGCCTCGACCACCCGGTGGACCTCGTCGTCGCCGACGAACGCCCCATGCACGCGCATGGGCATGCCGCTACCCGGCGGCAGGTAGAGCATGTCGCCGTGCCCGAGCAGGTGCTCGGCCCCCATCTGGTCGAGGATGGTGCGCGAATCGACCTTGGACGAGACCTGGAAGGCGATGCGAGTGGGGATGTTTGCCTTGATCAACCCCGTGATCACGTCCACCGACGGACGCTGGGTGGCAAGGATCAGGTGGATGCCGGCGGCGCGCGCCTTCTGGGCCAGGCGAGCGATCAGCTCCTCCACCTTCTTGCCGACCACCATCATCATGTCGGCAAACTCGTCGACCACGATGACCAGGTACGGCATCGGCTCGAGGGTCGGCGGCGGCAGGTCCGGGTCGAAGGCCTGGGCGTGGTCGTAGAACGGGTCCTTGATGGGTTCACCGCGGGCGATCGCCTCGCGGATCTTCTCGTTCGCCCCGGCGATATTGCGCACACCGAGCTTGGCCATCAGCCGGTAGCGACGCTCCATCTCGCCCACCGCCCACCGCAGTGCGTTGGACGCCTCCTTCATGTCGGTGACCACCGGTGCGAGCAAGTGACCGATGCCCTCGTAGACCGACAGCTCGAGCATCTTCGGGTCGATCAGGATCAACCGCACTTCCTCGGCCGTCGCCTTGTAGAGCAGGCTCAGGATCATGGCGTTGACCCCGACCGATTTGCCCGAGCCGGTGGTGCCCGCCACCAAGAGGTGCGGCATGCGGGCGAGATCGGCCATGATCGGCTCGCCACCGATGTCCTTGCCGAGCGCCACGGTCAACGGCGAGCGGGCCTCGCGGTACCGGCGGGATTCCAGCAGCTCGCGCAAGGCGATGATCTCGCGCGAGGTATTGGGAATCTCGAGACCCACGGTCGATTTGCCGGGGATCACCTCGACCACGCGCACCGAGACGATCGACAGCGCGCGCGCCAGGTCCTTGGCGAGGTTCGAGATCTGGCTGACCTTGACCCCGGGCGCGGGCTGGAGCTCGAAGCGGGTAATGACCGGGCCGGGGTGTGCCGCGACCACCTCCACCGACACGCCGAATTCGGACAGGCGCGCCTCGATCACCTCGGACATGCGCTGCAGGTCGTCCTTGTCGAAGCCACTGCTCTGCTGCACCGGCCGATCGAGCAGCTCCAGTATCGGCTTGCCATCGGCGGTGCCAAGTTCCGGCTGGGGTGGCGTCGACGACTTCTTCTTGGTCGAGGTGACCGACGGGGTTGGCGCCGGCTTGGGGGCAGGAGGCGTCTTCGCCTTGGGTTTCGGCCGGTTTTCCGGCGGGGCGGCCTTCTTGCGCCGCTGCTCGACCTCTTCGTAGCTGGCCCCGACCTCCGGGATCGGCGCCGGACCCGGACGGCGTGACAGCGGCAGGCGCGCCACGATCCACGCGCCGATCGCGCGCAGGCCATTGGCAAGGCGCAACAGCGTTCCCCCGATCAGGTCGAACAGGGCAAACCACGACAGGCCCGTCGTGGCCGATACCCCGAGCATGGTGAGACCGAGTAGCACCAGCGTGCTGCCAAGTGCCCCAAGCATGCGCACCATGCCCTCGGCGAGCACCAGCCCGAGCACCCCCCCCGCGGACAGGCCGCTGGGCGCGGCGAGTGGCTCGTGATTGATCGAGGCCAGCACGCTCACGCACAGCACCAGGAGCAAGACCCCCAGCCACTGGATGGCAAACGGCAGGTCGGCCCAAGGCTGAGCCTGGCGGGCGCGTCGAAAGGTACGCCACAACAGCGGCAACAGCGCCGGCACCAGCATGTAGGCGCCGAATCCCACCAGGTAACGCGCGCCGTCGGCCACCCAGGCCCCAACGAGCCCGGCGGCGTTGTGTATCTCGCCGCTTCCGGTGACGCTGAATCCGGGATCGCCCGGGTGGTAGCTGAGCAAGGCCAGCAGATAGACGCCCAGCAAAAGCGCCACGACCAGCAGGGCCAGCTCGAGCAGGGCGAGCTGGGGGCGGAAGATCGCGGGCTTGGTCATTCCGGGCATCTGAAAGGGCCTATCTTTAATTCAGTCAATGGCTTACTTGCGGTTCTTATAGTATTGGATCGAGTCGAGATCATACCAAGCCGACATTCGCCCTGCCAACCGCCCGAGTGAAGCCACCGAACAGCGCATCCTTGCGGCACACACCTCCCGGCGATAACCCCAGAATTCGCCCTGAGACAACGGCACACGTCCGCTAAGATGGGGAGGCCTTAACCGCATCGCTCCACCCAAACCGAATGGACCGCAGCATGAGTAATGAACCCGATCTCTGGCGCGAAAAGCTCAGCGAGGAACAATACCGCGTCTGCCGGCTCGGCGGCACCGAAGCGCCCTGGTCCGGGGCCCTGAACGACGAAAAGCGCCCGGGGCGCTTCGACTGCGTCTGCTGTGGGTCAACGCTGTTCGTCAGTGACGCCAAGTTCGATTCCGGCTCCGGTTGGCCAAGCTTTTTCCAGCCGGCCAGCACGGAGGCGATCGTAGAGCGTCGCGACACCAGCCACGGCATGATCCGCACCGAAGTGCTCTGTGCCAACTGCAACGCCCACCTGGGGCACGTGTTCGAGGATGGGCCGCGCCCGACCGGCCTGCGTTACTGCATCAACAGCGTCTGCCTGGACTTCGTACCAAGCGAGGACGAATCCGCTACTTGACCACCCGCAGGCTGGGACCGCCCTTGCCTCCCCCGGAGGGAGAGGTGGGTGGTGGATCGTCATCCGGACCCTCATCGCTCGAGTCGCGCGTCGAGGAGCCCGAGGTCGACTTGTCGGACTCGCCGTCCTCACCACCGGGCACGGCGCGCAATTGCGGCCGCCCCTTCCCCTCGCTCTTGGGTGCCGGTGCCCCCTCGCGGTCGTCGTCCGATTGCGGGAAGGTTTCCTCCGGCTCGTCCGGGAACGTCGCCCCCTGTCCCGAATCACGATCGACGATCGCACGAACCGCGTGCATCGGCACGAACACCCGCTCCGGCTGACCGCCAAAACGCGCCTCGAACGAAATGCCAACGCGATCCATGTGGAAATCGCGCACGGCCGACGGGCTGATGTTGAGCTGGATGTGGCCGTCCTCGACGAACTGGGTCGGCACCATCACCTCGGGCGCGTCGGCGTTCACGACCAGGTGCGGCACGTGTCCCTGGTCGAGGATCCAGTCGTAGAAGGCAGGGACAAGATAGGGACGCTTGGAGAGCATGATCAGCCTTCGCGCATCTCGCGTTCGACTTCGGTGAGGCTCGCCTGGAATGTCGGGCGACTGAACACCCGATCCATGTAATCGAGGATCGGCTTGGCGCCCGGACCGGAGAGCTCGATGCCGTACTTCGGCAGGTACCAGAGCAGTGCAGCCAGGGTCACGTCGGCCAGTGAGAACTCTTCGCTCATGAAGAACGGCATGGCCGAGAAGATCGGCGCGGCCGAGAGCAGTTCTTCCTTCAGCTGCTTGCGGGCACGCGCCACCGTCTTCTCGCCACGCTCGAACTCGGGCAGCAGGCCGTACCAGTCCTTCTCGATCCGGTAGAGCGCGGTGCGCACCTTCGCGCGGCTGACCGGGTCGACCGGCATCAGCGGCGGGTGCGGGAAGCGCTCGTCGAGGTACTCCATGATCACCCGCGCGTTGGTCAGGACCAGGTCACGATCGGCGAGCACCGGCACCGTGCCTTCCGGCGACAGGTCGTGGAAGTCTTCCGGCGGCTCCTGTTCGGACAGGTCGATGATCTCGGCGGTCAGTTCCTTTTCCGCGAGAACGATGCGCGTGCGGTGGCAGTCCGGCGAATCCGGGCTGGTGAACAAGGTCATGACCGAACGACGATTGACGGTCGCCATTGGCGCCTCCCGTGGTGCAATGGTTAAAACGTCATCATAACAAAAACCCGGCCTCGAGGCCGGGTTCATCGGGGTTTCGGGCGACCGGACGGCCGCTCGGACGGCTCCGATCAGTGCTTGATGTCGCGCCAGTATTCCTTCTTCAGCAGGTACATCACCAGCGTGAAGATGAACAGGAAGGCGAGCACGTACGGGCCGTAGTGCGCGCGCAGCAGCGCCGCCGGCTCGGCCATGTAGACCATGAAGGCGGTCAGGTCGCGCATCTTCTGCTCGAATTCTTCCTCGCTGAGGGTGCCGGGGCGCTCGGGTGATTCCAGACCCACCAGGCGCCGCTTGGCGTTCTCGCCCTCGCCTTCGGTCTCGTAGACCGGCTGCAGGAGGCCCTGCTCGGCGGCCAGCACATGCGGCATGCCCACGCCCGGGAAGACCGCGTTATTCACGCCCCAGGCCGTGTCCGGATCGGCGTAGAAGGTGGTCAGGTAGGTGTAGAGCCAGTCACCCCCATTTACGCGCGCGGTGAGCGTGAGATCCGGCGGCACGATGCCGAAGGTCTCCTGGGCGTACTCGGCCGGCATGTTGGTCTCGATCACGTCGCCCGGCTTGGTGGACTCGTCCGGCATCAGCACGGCCAGTTGCTCGTCGGTGAGCCCCAGGTCGTCACCGATGCGGCCGAAGCGCATCATCTTGGCGCCGTGGCAGCTCGCGCAGCTGTCCATGAACGTCTGCGCGCCGCGGTACAGGGAGGCCTTGTCGCTAAGGTCGACCTCGGCGTCCTCGAGGGGATAGTTGCTGCTGGCCGCCTTGGCGTTGGGCGCGACCAGCAAGCCGATCAGACAAAGAAAAAACGTAATACGGATCATTGCAGGCGCTCCGGCACGGGCTGGGTACGTTCACGACGGCTGATGAAATACAGCGCGATGAAGAAGCCGAAGTACACGGCCGACAGCAGCTGGGAGGCCAGCGTGCCGAGCGTGGTCGGCGACTGGGTACCCAGGTAACCCAAGCCGATGAACGCCGCGGCGAACGCGAACAGGTTCACCTTGAACGCCGTCGAGCGGTAGCGGATCGAGCGGGTACGGTTGCGATCGATCCACGGCAGCACGAACAGGATCAGGATCGCGACCGTCATCGCGACCACGCCCAGGAACTTGTCCGGCACGGCGCGGAGGATCGCGTAGTGCGGCGCGAAGTACCAGACCGGGGCGATGTGCTCCGGCGTCTTGAGCGGATCGGCCGGCGTGAAGTTCGGGTGCTCCAGGAACAGGCCACCACCGTCGGGCCAGTAGAACAGCACCGCGGCGAAGATGAACATGAACACGCCCAGGCCGAACAGGTCCTTGACGGTGTAGTACGGGTGGAACGGGATGCCGTCGACCGGCTTGCCCGAATCGTCCTTGTTTTCCTTGATGTCCACGCCGTCGGGGTTGTTCGAACCGACCTCGTGCAGGGCCATGATGTGGCCGCCGATCAGGAACAGCAGCACCAGCGGCAGCGCGATCACGTGCAGTGCGAAGAAGCGGTTCAGGGTGGCGTCGGAAACGACGTAGTCACCCCGGATCCACAGCGCCAGGTCCGGGCCGATCACCGGCACCGAGGAGAACAGCGAGATGATCACCTGTGCGCCCCAGTAGGACATCTGCCCCCAGGGAAGCAGGTAGCCCATGAAGGCCTCGGCCATCAGCACCAGCAGGATCAGGACCCCGAAGATCCAGATCAGCTCGCGCGGCTTCTTGTAACTGCCGTACATCATCCCGCGGAAGATGTGCAGGTAGACCGCAATGAAGAAGAACGAGGCGCCGGTCGAGTGCAGGTAGCGGATCAGCCAGCCCCACTCGACGTCGCGCATGATGTACTCGACCGAGGCGAAGGCGTTCTCGGCCGACGGCTTGTAGCTCATCGTCAGCCAGATGCCGGTGACGATCTGTAGGACGAACACGACCAGCAGCAGCGAGCCGAAGTAGTACCAGAAGTTGAAGTTGTGGGGGACGTAGTACTTCGCCAAGTGGGCATTCCAGAAATGCGACACCGGCAGGCGGTCATCCACCCATTTTCCCAGGCCCTTGATCATGCGACGTCCTCCTCGGTCCCGCCGACGCGGATGATTTCTTCGGTGACGTACACGTACTGCGGGACCTCCAGGTTGGTCGGTGCCGGTACGCCCTTGTAGACACGACCCGAGATATCGAACTTCGAGCCGTGGCAGGGGCAGAAGAAGCCGCCCTGCCAGTCGTCGCCCAGGTCATCCGGGGCGACTTCGGGGCGGTAGGTCGGCGCACAACCCAGGTGCGTGCACAGGCCGACGATGACCAGGAAACGCTGGTTTTCCTCGCGGGCCCGGTACGGGTTGGCCGCGAACTCGGGCTGCTGGGTGACCACCTCGGAGTTGGGATCGCGCAGGCGATCGTCCATCTCCGGCAGGGATTCGAGCATGCGGTCGGTGCGATGCACCACGTAGACCGGCTTGCCGCGCCAGGCGACGGTCGTCATCTGGCCGGGGGAAAGCTTGCCGATGTTCACGTCGACCGGGGCGCCGGCGGCCTGGGCCTTGGCGCTGGGCTGGAAGGAACTCAAGAACGGCACGGCGGCAAAGCCGACGCCCACCGCGCCAACCGCCGTCGCCGCGCCGGTCAGGAACCGGCGCCTTGCCGGGTTGGAGGGAGAATCAGCCATTGTTACGTCGTACTCCTGGATGGTTGTCCGTCAATCGATCACGGCCGGAAAAGCGATTCCGTGCCGCTCGTGTTGCTGGCGAGCCTCGTCGGCCTCCCTGCACCCGGCGAAAAAACACCCGGACGGAGCCGGGTCGCCTCGGGCATCACCGATGCACAGCATCTGCCATTTTCAGGGCCCGGGTAGTTTAAGCATCTCGACCCGACCGTCAAACAAGCGAGGCTAATACCTCGGCATAGACTTTTATTAGCTTGGGAAACCGCTTTCGCGCCGTTTGGCGAGGTCAGACCGGGTTGGGGATATCGATAAAGCGATGCTCGATATCGAATTCGTCGGCGATACGCTCGCCCAGCAGGCGCACCCCGCCCGTCTCGGTGGCGTGGTGCCCGGCGGCGAAATAGGTCACCCCGGCCTCGCGAGCGAGATGGGTGGTGCGCTCCGAGATCTCGCCGGAAATGAAGGCATCCAGCCCGAGATCAATCGCCTCGCCCAGCATGTCCTGCGCCCCGCCGGTGCACAGGCCGATGCGGTGAATGGGGCGGTCGGTCGGCCCGACGACCAAGGGATCGCGCCCCAGGCGTTCGGCAATCCGGGCGGCCAGTTCGCTGCCGGTCGCGGGCTGCTCGAGCCGACCGGAGACAGCCAGTTGCTGGTGGCCGAAGCGGCCGGTGACGTTCATGCCCAGGGTACGGGCAAGCCAGGCGTTGTTGCCGATCTCGTCGTGACCGTCGAGCGGCAGGTGGTAACCGATCAGGTTGATGTCGTTGGCAAGCAGGGTCGCGATCCGGCGACGTTTCATGCCGGTGATCGTTTCCGGTTCGTTTTTCCAGAAATAGCCGTGGTGGACCAGCACGGCGTCCGCCTGCGCCTCGACGGCGGCATCGAGCAGCGCCTGGCAGGCGGTCACACCGGTCACCAGCCGACGGATCTCGCCTCGCCCCTCGACCTGCAGGCCATTGGGCGCGTAGTCGCGATAGGTTTCGGGCTCCAGCAGCCCCTCGCAGTAGCTGAGCAACTCGCGGATATCGACCGACTCGGGCATGGGTGCTCCCCTTCAACGGTGTGCATCGAAACGGACGAAACCCTAGCACGATTGCCCCGGGCACGACCGACCCCGCTCCATCACCGACGACTTGCACCCGAACGGCGCTCCGGCGACGTTACGCCCTGGGCGGTCGCCATGTCGGGCGACTTGGCCACCCCTCGGGCACGTGTTCCAATGCCCGGATACCCGCCAAGGAGCTTTCCGGCCATGCCCAGCCGTCCGACGGCCTCCCTGCTTTCCCGACGGTTCCTGCCGTATTTCTTTACCCAGGCACTCGGGGCGTTCAACGACAATGCGTTCCGCTTCTCGGTGATGTTCCTGATCACCTACGAGCTCGGTACCGCGCAGGACGGCAATATCGACGTGCTCATGAACCTGGCCGCGGGGTTGTTCATCCTGCCCGGTCTGCTGTTCTCGCCCATGGCCGGTCACTGGGCCGATCGTCTCGACCAGGCCGCATTGGCACGCGTACTCAAGTGGACCGAACTGGCGCTGATGCTCATCGCCGCGCTGGCCTTCTGGTGGCAGAGCGTCTGGCTGCTGATGGTGCTGGTGTTCCTGATGGGCACGCAATCGGCGTGGTTCGGTCCGCTCAAGTACGCCATCGTCCCCCGGCACCTCCCGGCGGGCATGCTGATGCGGGCGAACGGCTGGGTCACTGCCAGCACCTTCACCGCGATCCTGCTGGGCACGCTCACCGGCGGGCTGCTCGCGGCCACCGGCGACCGTGCCACCCTGATCGCGAGTCTGCTTGTCATCGGGGTGTCGCTCGCCGGCGTCGCCGCCGCGCGTTTCATCCCGGCCGCGCCCCCACCGGGACGGCTGCCGGACCACGCCGGGCCACTGGAAAGCTGGGCCTCCACCTGGCGCCTGTTACTCCAGCAGCCGGCCAGCCTGCGCCTGTCGATGTGGCTGATCAGCTGGTTCTGGTTCGTTGGCGCCGGGTATCTCACCCAGTTTCCCCGCTTTGCCGAGGACGTGCTCGGGCTGCCAGCCGACGGGGCGACCGGGTTGCTGGCCCTGTTCGCGCTGAGCATCGGTGCCGGGGGGTTGCTGGTGGGTTACCTGGGCGGTCGACGCCCACCGCGGGCCGTGGCGCCGTTCGCCGCGCTCGGCGTGGCACTGGTGGCGATCGACTGGTATGTGGTCGCCTCGGCGCCAAGCCCGTCCCTGTGGCGCATCGGGGTGGATATCGCGTTGACCGGCCTGTTGGCGGGCACGCTGGTCGTCCCGCTCTACAGCCACCTGCAGCGGGCCTCGCGGCCATCGCAACGCGCCCGGCTCATCGCCGCGCTCAACGTGCAGAACGCCCTGGCCATGGTGGTCAGCAGTCTGTTGGCCATCGCCCTGTTCGCGGTGGTCGGGATCGGGCTGCCGACCTTCTTCCTCCTCTTCGGTGGCACGGGGCTGCTGGTGGCCATCGCGGTCTGGCGACACTGGCGCGGACTGATGCCGGCCGCACCCCGTCGCTGAGCGGAAATTCAGTCCTCAAGGCCGATAATCTGCCACTCGCCGCCCTCACGCTCCCGGCGCAGGCAGACCGCCCGCCCGCCGGCCAACTCGCCGGCACAGTAGTCGGCCGCCTCCTCGGCGGCCAGCCACCACCCGGTCTCGACCCGCTCGGTTTCCCCGCGGTAGCGCACCGGGGCATCGGGGCGGCGAGGCATCTCGAGCCACCACAGCGGCCGAAATGCCCCCGGCGGCGCGGCATCGCCGAGTTGCGCCGACGAGGTTTCGGTCGGCCCGCTGCGCCGTGACCTGCCCCGATACGCCGACACGGGCTGCAGGCGGGAACGCCGCATCGGCACCAGGCCCGGCGCATCCTGCAGTCGATTGACGGCCTCGCTCCCCAACCGGGCCTGCAAGCGCTGCAAGAGGGCCTGTCGGTCGCGCACGCGCTCGTCGGCATCGGCGAACAGGCTGCCCTGCCCCGGGCGGGGCGTGACAAAGCGCTCGGCCTCCACCCGCAGGCAGGTCACCGGCGCCAGTTCCCCGACCGATTCCAGGCGCAGGCGCAATTGCTCCTGCCAGAGGCCCACCTCCCACCCGGGCTCGGCGGTGGCCAGCTCCAGCCTCGTTGACGGGCGCGCCTCGTGACCCAGCCACACCACGAAATCGGCCACCGCGAGCTGCCGGCGACGCAGGAAGTCCCCCAGCCCCACCAACAGCCCTCGGGCAAGCAGAAGCAGGCGGTCGACCTGGTTGGCCGGGTCCCAGAGGCTGACCTCGCGGGCATAGCGTGCCGGCGGCACCAGGTCGGCCAACGGCCAGTCCCGTTCGGCGAACAGGCGGTCCAGGTCGACCAACACGGCCGGGTCGCTGCGCATGCCCACTCCCTCGCGCGGCAAGCGGCGCACCTCGCCCAGTCGACGCAGGCCCAGCTCGGCGAATCGATCGATCCAGGTCACCGGCCAATCGAGCAAGGCCAGGGGCAACCGGCTGACCGCCGCCAGTTGTTCCCGCGCCGGGCAGAGCCAGGGTGCCTCGTCATCCAGCACCGCGGCCAGTGCCCACGCGATCCGCGGATGCCCCGCCCCCGCGGCCCGCACCACCAGGCCCCACGGCTGCAATGCCTCGAGCAGGCGTGAAACCAGTGCCTCGAGCCCGCCGAACAGGGCCGCGCTGCCGCCGATTTCCAGCAACAGTCCGGGGCCGTTCTCCACGTCGCGACCGACCGGCGGTGGCCGACTGACCCGCGAGGTGTAGGTCAGCGCCCACTCGCCCCACTCGGCCAGCCACGTCTCCACGGCTCGCTGGTCGATGGTCAGACAGCGCAGCGGCACCGGGTCCGCCGGGTCGTGCGCCCGATGGCGGGAACGGGCGCCCGCCAGGCTCTGGCCGGCCTCGATCCCCCGTTCCCTTGCCGCGCGATTGACCGCCACGACCCGGCCGGCACGGCCCCCACCGTCCAGCAGCACCGCGGGAGGCGGTTGCCGACGTTCCGCCTCGGGGCAACGGCACTCGAACCAGGCCTCCGGGAAGCGCAGCGCCAGCCAATAGCTCTCGTGTCGCTCGGTCGAGTGGGTGGTCATGGCGAACTCCGGGCATGGATACTGTTCTTTTTTACAGTATACTTAAAGGAAACGCTGCACGAATCCGATATCGCTCTGCGCGTCTTGAGTCGGGCAGGTGCAAGGCGCTCGTCCGCCGCGGAAGGGTGATTCCCTTTCCAAGGACGAAACCGGATCGGCAGGACGCCGATCCGGCCGGCGTGAGCCGGCCCGAAGGGCGAGGTCCAAGGACGGACCTCGCGACGCAGCAGATGCCCGACTCAAGGCGCGCAGAGCGATATCGGATTCGTGCAGCGTTTCCTTACTTCCGCCAAGACCGATGACCATGACCGAAACGAACACAGGCCGCCCCCTCACGCCCCGCCAGGCCGAGATCCTGGCGTTCATCCGCGACACCATCCGCGAGACCGGCATGCCGCCGACCCGAGCGGAGATCAACACCGCGCTCGGCTTTCGCTCGCCCAATGCCGCCGAAAGCCATCTCAAGGCACTGGCGAAAAAGGGCGCCATCGAGCTGGTGGGTGGCCGCTCCCGGGGCATTCGCCTGCCCGACGACAGCCACCGCGAGGAGCTGGCCGTGATCGGCCGGATTGCCGCCGGCAGCCCGGTGCTGGCGGCCGAGCACGTCGAGGCCCAGGTGCCGGTCAACCCGGCCCTGTTCCGTCCCCGCGCCGACTACCTGCTGCGGGTACGCGGCATGAGCATGCGCGATGCCGGGATCATGGACGGCGACCTGCTCGCCGTGCATCGCACCGAAGAGGTCCGTAACGGCCAGATCGTGGTCGCCCGGCTGGCCGACGAGGTGACGGTCAAGCGTTACCGGCGACGCGGGGCGAAGGTCTGGCTGATTCCCGAGAACAGCGAGATGACCGCAATCGAGGTCGACCTGCGTCGCGACGAGCTGATCGTCGAGGGTCGCGTGGTCGGCGTGTTGCGCACCTTCGACTGACGGCCCTCCCCGGGGACCGGCAAGAGCGCCACATCATGGGAGAACGAGCCATGGCGGGAAACGACGTCGCCGAGCTGCTGACCCGGCACGATATCTGGCGTGGCCGGCAGACGCGCCCGCCCGAGTCGGTTGCCGCCCCCTGCCCCAGCGGCTGGTCGACACTCGACGAGCTGCTCGGCGGCGGCTGGCCCGGCGAAGGGCTGGTGGAGCTCTATGCCGGTCGCGCGCCCAACGGACCCTGGCGCCGACCCTTCGATCGACTCGACACGACACCGCTCTCGTCGCAGCGGGACTGGTTCCAGGCATCCCTGGGCCATGGCCTCACCGCCCTGCTGATGCCCTGGTTGCGCCAACGAACCCGGGCGGGCAGCGTTGCGCTGATCAACCCCCCGGCCGTTCCCTGCGCCGAGCGCTGGCAACGGGAGGGGGTGACGCTCGACGAGCTGCTGGTCATCCAGCCACGCAACCTGCGCGAGCTGGGTTGGGCGACCGAGGAGGTGCTCCAGTCCGGCGCCTGCGCGCTGGTGATTGCCTGGCTGCCCCCGTTGGGGTTCGCCTTGCGCCGGCGGCTCAAGCTGGCCGCCGAAACCGGGCGCAGCTGCCTGGCCACGCCCTACCCGTTTGGTCGGGACATGGCGGTTGGAGGCGGCACGCATGCCCCCTCCAGCCCGGCCTGGGTCCAGTTGAGCGTGCAACGCCAGACCGAGGGGGCGGACCGAGCCCTGAGCGTGCAACGACTCAAGCCCTTCCACCCGCGCCAGGTCCGACTCGAACTGGATGGCGATCCCGCCGACACGACGCCGGTCCGCGACACAGCGGGGCCGCCATTGGCGCTCGTCGACACGCGCTGAGGTAGAGGCTATCGCCCCGTGGCGCGGCGATACTCGGGCATCACGGAGGGGATGGCGCGCTCCAGCGCCTGGATGCGATTGCTGCTGTTCGGGTGGGTGCTGAGCCATTCCGGCCCGCCGCCACCGCCTCGTGCCTGCATCTTCTGCCACAGGCTGACGGCCGCATGCGGGTCGTAACCCGCCCGCGCGGCCAGCAGCAGCCCCACCTCGTCGGCCTCGAGCTCCATGCGCCGACTAAACGGCAGGTCGACTGCCACGGTGGCCACCTGCTGCGCCATCGCCGCGGTGCGGCCATCCAGTCCACCGAGCGCCGAGGCCACCGACAGGCCCATCTGCTGGGTCATCGCCATCGACATCTTCTCGCGCGTGTGCCCCGACAGGGCGTGGGCCACCTCGTGGGCGATCACCTGCGCCAGCTCGTCGTCGCTGGGCTGGATCTTGTCGAGCATGCCGGTGTTGATGCCCACCTTGCCGCCGGCCATCGCGAAGGCGTTGACGCTGTCATCGCGGAACACGCGACTTTCCCACTGCCATCCGCCCGCCTGCGGGTAGACCCGGATCGCCTGCGGCACGATGCGCTGCGTGATGCGCTGCACCCGTTGGCTGGCGGGATGGGAGGCCGGCAGGGTCGGCTTCTGCTCCGTCATCTGGGAATAGGCCTGGTAGGCCATCTGGTTGGCCTGGCCCTCCGGCATGATCATCAACTGGCTGCGCCCCGTGACCGGGTGGGTCGCGCAACCGGCCGTCACCAGCAGGGCCCCCGCCAGGGTGACGGCCATCGGCAAACGTGGCACACGCATCAGACTGTCCTCTTCAAACCGGCAAACGCATAAAAAAACCCCGATCTCACGAAGACCGGGGTTGTTGGTATCGGTTCCTCACCCGTCGGCGATTCTTGCGGAAGGTCTGCACGAATCCGATACCACTCTGCGCACCTTGAGCCGGGCAGATGCAAGGCGCTCGTCCGCCGTGGAAGGGTGATTCCCTTTCCAAGGACGACAACGCAGCAGATGCCCGGCTCAAGGCGCGCCCGGCGGGGATTGGCGAGTCGCCCGTGCTCGGCGTTGCGATGCCTTGACGTGGCCACCGGCACGCCCGCGACATCGCGCCTTGATCACGAACGACTCGCCAAGCCAGAGTGGCATCGGATTCGTGCAGACCTTCCTTAGCCACCCAGGGCGCGAATCGCCTCGTCGAGCTCGTCGTCGATC
This sequence comes from Guyparkeria sp. SB14A, assembly GCF_005096345.1. Lineage (NCBI taxonomy): Bacteria > Pseudomonadati > Pseudomonadota > Gammaproteobacteria > Chromatiales > Thioalkalibacteraceae > Guyparkeria > Guyparkeria sp. SB14A. Next base: position 89,455 of record NZ_SWAW01000002.1, read on the forward strand.
ATGCTCGACTCGAGATCCACCCCGAGCTTTTCCGCGGCCATGATCGGGCGATCGTCCGGCGTGCGGCTGATACCTCGCGCCTGGGCAATCGCGCAGATCACCACGTCACTGTAGTTGGGATCGCCGTCATGCTGGTAGCCGAGATCGCCACAGTGCTCGATCACCTCGGCGAACATGTCGGGGAAGTCCCAGGCCTTGACGATATTACCGCCCAGGCGCGATTGCAGGCTTTCGACCAGCTCGTTGAGCACCGCCGGCGCGTCCTGCAGCTTGGGGATGTCCTCGGCGACCACGATTACCGGGATGCCGCCCACGCTGTGCAGCAGACCCGCGAGCAGGGCCTGGTCGGGATCGAGCTTGGTGTGCCGGCGGGCGATGTGGTTCGCCAATGCCGCCACCTGGGTGGAAAACGCCCAGTGGTCGCGCATGATGCGCTTGATGGTGGGCGTGTCGGCATGGAACAGCTGCTTGGCCGACAGCGAGACGATCAGCTGGCTGACCGTTCGCATCCCCAACCGCGAGACGATCTGGTTGAGGTTGTCGATGTGCTGAGCGCCGCGATACAGCGGGCTGTTCGCTACCTGGATCAGGCGGGCGGCGATCGCCGGATCCTGCGAGATCACCTCGACCAGATCGCTCGCCGAGCTGTTGGGGTCATCGATGATCCGCCGGGCGCGCATCGCTACATCGGGCAGCACGGGCAAGGAGATGCCCTTGTCGCGGATCTTGTTGATGATCGCCTGTTCAAGTGCCGGATTGGCCACGTTTTCTTCTCCCTGAATAGCGCCGGTCACCCCCTCGGGGACCGGCCTTTCACGCTCAGTCTGCCAGGCGAGTGTACTTCACGCGCTTGGGCTGGTCGGCGGCGTCACCGAGACGCTTGCGACGGTCGGCCTCATATTCCTGGAAGTTGCCCTCGAAGAACATCACCGAGCCGTCGTCCTCGAACGCGAGGATGTGCGTGGCGATCCGGTCGAGGAACCAGCGATCGTGCGAGATCACCAGCGCCGAGCCCGGGAAGTCCAGCAGCGCCGTTTCCAGTGCACGCAGGGTCTCGACGTCCAGGTCGTTGGTCGGCTCGTCGAGCAGCAGCACGTTGCCGCCGGACTTCAGCAGCTTGGCGAGATGCACCCGGTTGCGCTCACCGCCCGAGAGATCCTTCATGAACTTCTGCTGGTCCTGGCCCTTGAAGTTAAACCGGCCCAGGTAGGCGCGCGACGGCATCTCGAACTTGCCGACCGTGATGTGATCGTAGCCGTCCGAGATCTCCTCCCAGACGGTCTTGGTGTCTTCCATGTCCTCGCGGGACTGGGCGACGTAGGCCATCTCGACGCTCTCGCCGATCTCGATCGAGCCGCCGTCCGGCTTCTCCTCGCCGATCAGCATGCGGAACAGGGTCGACTTGCCCACGCCGTTCGGGCCGATGATGCCAACGATCCCGCCCTTGGGCACCGAAAACGACAGCCCCTGGTAGAGCTCGCGGTCGCCGAAGGCCTTGGTGAGATTCTCCGCCTCGATGACCTTGTCGCCCAGGCGCGGACCGGGCGGGATGTAGATCTCGTTGGTCTCCGAACGCTTCTGGTATTCCTCGGACTGGAGCTCCTCGAAGCGCTTCATGCGCGCCTTGGACTTGGCCTGGCGACCCTTGGGGTTCTGGCGTACCCACTCGAGCTCCTGCTTCATGGCCTTCTGGTGGGCGGACTCGGCCTTCTCCTCCTGCTCCAGGCGCTTCTCCTTGGCCTCCAGCCACTGCGAGTAGTTGCCCTCGAACGGGATACCCTGGCCGCGGTCGAGCTCGAGGATCCAGCCGGCGACGTTGTCGAGGAAGTAGCGATCGTGGGTGACCGCGACCACCGTGCCGGAGAATTCCTGCAGGAACCGCTCCAGCCAGGCGACGGATTCGGCGTCGAGGTGGTTGGTCGGCTCGTCGAGGATCAGCATGTCGGGGTTCGACAGCAGCAGGCGGCACAGGGCCACCCGGCGGCGCTCACCGCCGGAGAGCTTGGTGACGTCGGCATCCCAGGGCGGCAGGCGCAGCGCGTCGGCGGCCACCTCGAGCTTGCGGTCGAGATCCCAGCCGCCGCCGGCCTCGATCTGGTCCTGCAGCTTGCCCTGCTCTTCCATCAGCGCCTCGAAATCGGCGTCCGGGTCGGCAAACTGCTCGGAAACCTTGTTGAAGCGCTCAAGTAATTCGGCCATCTCGCCGACACCATCCATGACGTTGCCACGCACGTCCTTGTCGGGATCGAGGTCCGGCTCCTGCTTGAGGTAACCGATCTTGATGCCCGGCTGCGGGCGCGCCTCGCCGATGATGTCGGTGTCGACGCCGGCCATGATGCGCAACAGGGTCGACTTGCCGGCGCCGTTGTAGCCGAGCACGCCGATCTTTGCCCCGGGGAAGAAGTTGAGATTGATGTCCTTGAGGATGTGCTTTTTCGGCGGGACGACCTTGCCCACGCCGTTCATGGTAAAGATGTACTGAGCCATAGGGTCCGAGACTTTGTGTTGTTGCAAACGAAATGAAGCGGCACTATCTCGCTGGGCAAATCCTGCCAGCAGATTTCCCTCTAGCAGATTGCCCAGGATAGCGACCGCGTTTGATCACAAGGATACCAGCACTGTGCCGCGACTTGATGCCCCTCGCCCGACACCGCCTCACATTCCGATTCGCTCGCGGCCGACGTGGTTCACAGAGGTATCTTGCGCAAGCGGGCGTCTGGCGGCCCGGCTCCTCTCGCTCGTTGGCGCGGTTTTCCTGCTGAGCGCCGTGCCCCTGTCGGCCCATGCCGCCGGCGAACCCGAGCTGCACGTGCTGATCGATGTTTCCGGCAGCATGAAGAAAACCGACCCGGAGAACCTGAGGGAACCGGCCCTGCGCCTGCTCGGCGACCTGGTCCCCGAGGAGAGCCGGGTACGCCTCGACCTGTTCGGCAACCGGATCACCTCGGTGCTACCGGCCTCCGAGGCCACGCCCGAGACCAAGCGGGCGATGCGACAGGCCGCCGCCCACGTCCGTTCCGACGAGCCGTTCACCGACATCCCGGCCGCCCTGGACGCCGCGAACGGTGACTGGGGCGAGAAGACGACGCGCAACGTCATCCTGCTCTCCGACGGTAAGGTCGACATCTCGCCCGACGAGGCGGTCAACGACCGGGCCACGACGCGCCTGCAGGAAGAAGTGATCCCGGCGCTGATCGATGCCGACGTCCAGGTGCATACCGTGGCCCTCTCCGAGGCCGCCGACCAGGCGATCCTCACCGAGATTGCCGAACGCACCGGCGGATTGGCGCTCAGCGCACGCAGCAACGAGGATCTGCAGCGCGTATTCCTCGCCCTGTTCGAGGCAACCGCCCCCCGCACCGGCGTCCCGCTGGTGGAAAACCGCTTCCGGGTCGATGACAGCATCAGCGAACTCACCCTGGTCGTGTTTCGGGCCGACGACGCCGATCCCACCCGCATCCAGATCCCCGACGGCGGAGAGATCGATTTCGAGACCGCCGGCGCCCTGGCCGACTGGCGTTGGGACGACAGCGCCGGGCGCGACCTGATTACCGTGCGCAACCCGCCGGCGGGCAGCTGGCGCATCCTCGCGGCCGAAGACCCCGACAACCGCGCACTGGTCATCACCGACCTCAAGCTCGCGATGCCGGGGCTGCCCAGCCGCGTGTTCCCGGGCGAGGCGGTCGATGGCAGCCTCGTTCTGACCAACCGCGGCGAGCCGATCGTCGAACCGCGCCTGACCAACGACATCGAGGCGCAAGTGACCGCGCACGACCCGCAAGATGCGGTGATCGAGACACTCGAGCTCAACGACATCGGCGCCGACCCGGACGTGATGGGCGGCGACAGCCGCTACGATTTCCGCCTGCGCCTGGACGGCGACACGGGTATCTACACCCTCGAGGGCCGGGCAAGCGGCCCCACCTTCGAACGCGTGATCCGAAAGAAGATCGCCCTGGCCCGCCTGTTGCCGTTCGAAGCGCGCGTGGTGCGCCCGCACCTCGCCGCGCGGGACGGCGATGCCGCCGAGGCCACGCACGAGCCGGCCGCCCAACTGATCATCGAACAGGACGTCGCCCTGCTCGACCCCCGTGCCTCTCGGCTCGTGGCGCGAATCGAATGCGCCACCGGCGAGCCGACCGGCATCGAGGCCCCGCTGGACGGCGCCAGCAACCGAGTCGAACTGCCGTCAACGGAAGCGAGCGATTGCCGGGTCGTGGGGGAAATCACGGGCACCACCGAGGACGGACGCGAGGTGAGCCTGCCGCTCGACGAGTCGATCCCCGCGCCCGTGTCACCGGCGTCGGAGCCGGCCAATGCCCCGGCCGAGGAAGCGTCCGACAACGAGGCGCCCCGGAACGACTCAGACGACAACCCGCTGATGGCCGCACTGCTCGGCCTGGGCGGGTTGGCCCTCCTGGCACTGCTCGGCTTTACCTGGCGTGCGCTTGCCCGACGCCGCCGTGGGCAACTGATCGAGGCCGCGCGGAACTGACCCGACGACCGACACGCACTCTCGCACCATCACGGAACACGACCCCATGCTCGATTATTTCCTGAGTTCAGACTGGGCCATCATCGCCACCGAGTTGCTGGCCGGCTTCATCGTGATCTCCCTGATCCTCGCCATCCTCGTCTGGCGCGGACAACGTCGCCACACGGGGGCGGCCGAGCGCCTGCTCGACGATCGCGACCCGATCATGCGGGCCTCCGAGGAGATGGTCGACCGGCAGATCCAACGCGTCTGGCCGGAACTCAAACTCGACGACGAGCAACGCGAGACCTACGCCGAACGCAGCCTCGATGCCATCGAGGGCATGGTCGAGCCGTGGCTCGAGCCCAAGCGCTACGAGCTGGCCGCGGTGGCCCGCCGCTTCCTCCAGGTCCGACAGGCCGACCTCGAACAGCTGCTCACCCTCGCGCGCGCCCAGGCCGAGCAAAGCGACGCGGACGAGTCGCGGATTGCCGAACTCGAGGGCGATATCAAGGAGTTGCGCGAACAACGGGACCGCCAGGCCAAACAGCTCAACGAGTCGCTGGAAACGGTCAACGTGATGGTGCGGGAGTACGGCCGCAAGTTCGACTACAACGAGGAGCCGCACGTCGCCACGGTGCTCAAGGCCATCGTCATGGTCCAGGAAATGGAGGCCGGCGCCGATTGCGAGACCGCCAAGCGCCGTGCCGACGACGTCTTCAGCGAGGACCTCGTCGCCACGAGTAGCGCCCCCGCCGAGGCCGAGAACGACCCGGCACCGGCACCCGCGTCGGATGCCGACGCCTCGACACCCGAAGACGAGGCGCAATCCCCGGCCCTGTCGCCGGAAGAGGAAATGGCCGCCGCGATGGAGGCCGAGGCCGCCGGCCAGCAACCGGACGACGCCACGGACGCCACCGCGCAAGAGCCAGCGCCGCAGGCAGCAGGGGAACCGACGTCCGCCGACGAGGCGCAAACCGAAGCGACACCCGCGGCCGAGGCGGCAGTCGGCGAGGCGACCGACGAAACGACGTCGCAAGCACCGACAAGTGACAGCGAGGCGGAGAACGCGACGACCGCTGCCGACGACACCGATGACATCGACCAACTGATTGAATCGGCGGCGCAGGCCAAGTCCGAGAACGACGCCATCGAGGCCGGCGGGCAGCAACCGACACCATCCGAGGACGCCGCCGAGCCGAAATCCGCCGGCACGGCCCCAACGGCGGATGACGCACAACCCGAATCGACAGGCGCGCCGGACGAGGCGAGCAACGACCAGGACACGAGTGCCGTCGCCGACGACTCGCAGGAGCAGTCGGAATCGGCCGAGCAAGCCGACGAACGCGATCTCGACGAGGTCGAGACACCCGCCGCGGAGCCGGAAGAGAACGAGAACGGCGTGATCGATCTCGACGACGTCGAGATCCCCAAGGAAGAGGAAAAAGGCAAGGACGACGACAAGGAGCAGGAGTTCGATCTGGACGACATCGATGCCCTGCTCGACGCCGAGATCGCGCGCAAGCACGGCAAGGACAGCTAGCCCCCGGCAACCCGACCGTGACATTGCGTCTGAAACGATAAAACCCCGAGGTCATACCTCGGGGTTTCGTTCATTCACGGTGCCCTCGCGGGCTGGAAAACCGACTTACAGCGACTTCTCGCAGAAGTACCAGTCGGTGCACTCGTACCCTTCGCTCAAGCGCTTTTCCGCTTCCTCGACGGTGCTCGGCGGCGGCACAATCACCTTGTCACCGGGCTTCCAGCCTTCGGGTGTGGCTACCCCGTGCTCGCTGGAGGTCTGGAGCGAATCGACCAGGCGCAGGATCTCGTCGATCGAACGGCCGTTGGTCTTGGGGTAATACAGCATCGCTCGCAGGTTGCCCTTCGGGTCGATGATGAAGGTCGCCCGCACCGCGGAGGTGTCGGACACGCCCGGGTGGACCATGCCGTAGGCGTTGGACACCTTCATCGAGATGTCCTCGATGATCGGGAACGGGATCGTCTGCCCGAACTTCTCCTTGATGTTCTGCACCCAGGCGAGGTGCGAGTGGATGCTGTCGATCGACAGGCCCAACAGGTCGCAATCGCGCTGCTGGAAGGCATCGAAGGCGCGGGCGAACGCGGTGAACTCGGTGGTGCAGACCGGCGTGAAATCGGCCGGGTGCGAGAACAGCACCAGCCAGCGACCCTCGTAGTCGGACAGCTGCTTGACGCCGTGGGTGGTGTTCGCCTTGAACTCCGGCGCACGCTCGTTGAGACGCGGCATGGCGAGGACGGGTTGTTGCTCGACGTGTTGTGCATCAGTCATGGCGGATTTCCTCCATTGTTGAAGACTGTTGGGATGCACCGGCCGGGGCGACCCGACCGACAAGAGCAACATTACTTATGCCTCATTCATTTTTCTAATGATTAATGCGTTGAGTTTTCATTGACCCTGTCTATTGCCGGGTTCACGCGCTCGGGCTCGATCGCCAACTCGATACCGGTGACCTCGCCCACCCGACGACGCACCGATTCGGCAAACGCGAGGAATTCGGCACCCGTCGCCCCGCCGTGGTGCTCGAGTACCAGGGCATGACGTGCCGATACCGCCACCGGACCCTCGCGGTGCCCCTTCATTCCGGCCGTCTCGATCAACCACCCCGCCGGAATCTTCACCCCATCGGCCACTGGAAAATGTGGCATCGCCGGCCAGCGACGGGCGAGCCGCCGAGCTTCCTGTTCGCTCACGATGGGATTGTGAAAGAAACTGCCGGCACTGCCCGGCCAGCCTTCACGCCAGTCCGGCAGCTTGGCGCGGCGGATCGCGGTAATGACCTCGGCATACTCGGCCGGTGAGATCGCCTCGCGCTCGCGCCCGGTCCTCCGGGACCACCGATCGACCGCCTCCTCGACACCCGGGTAGTCCACCGGCGGCCAGTCGGCGGGCGCCTGGGTCGAGAGGCGCAGACCCACGCGCAGGATCAACCAACGCCCGGCTTCACGCTTGAATCGGCTGCTGCGATAGGAAAAGTCGCAGGCGTCGGGATCGAACCGCCGTATTCGGCGTTCGCGTCGATCCCAGGCCTCCACCCAACGCGTGACGTCACTGATTTCGGTGCCGTACGCCCCGACGTTCTGCATCGGGGCGGCACCCACGGTGCCCGGGATCTCGGCCAGCGCCTCGATGCCGAACCAGCCGCGCGCGGTGGTCTCGCGCACCAACGCGTCCACCCCCTTCCCGGCCTCGACCGACAGATCAATCCGGCCATCGCCTGCGGCACTCGCCGTCCAGTCGTCGGCGGCAACACTCACGGCCTGGGCAATAATGGGGGTGGCGAAGACCACATTCGATCCGCCGGCGACGACCCGCGTGGCCGCATCGGCCAACCAGTCGGCCACGACCGGCGTTGCCAGCGTGGCCTCGGAGAGATCGTTAAGCCGCAGCAGGCGCTCGGCCGACGCCGGCAGCCGGAGGGTATTGGTCAAGGGAGAGGACTCGACCCACTCAAAGGCAGGCCGGCCGTTTCCCGAAGGAGCCGGACTCGTCACTTCTCGGACGCGGCCTCGATGCCCTGACGACCATCGCGCGCCTCGCCATCGGAGTCGGGCGGCGCGGCGCCCGGAGGTTCGGCCGAGGGATCGTCGGGCAGCTCGATCGGCGCCTCGCCGTGGGTGATCACCTGGATGATCGATTCCACCACGATCTCGGCCTGGTTCATCGGGGCGCGGTCGACGTTGATCAATTTCTGCCGCGACCGTCGCGTGGTGATAACCCCATCGTGCTTGGCCTCGCCGTCCCGGCAGACGCACACCCCCGGGATACCGAACGCGGCGGCGAGCCAACCGCAACGGTTATTGCCGACCAGCACGTAACGGCTTTGCGTCAGGCGACGCTGCCACTCGTCCAGATCCGCCGGCGGGTTGGCGGACACGTCATCGAGACTCACACCGGTTTCCGCCAGTCGGCGACGGATCGTGGTGAGGCCATGCTCGTCGAACGGCAGGCCACTCGGGTCGATCAGCAAGTCGGTGACCACGGGTTCGGCCTCGATCGAGAGGCCGTAGTCGGGGTTCAGGTCGTGCAGGGAGTATTCGAGCACCGCCGCGAGCAGCACCCGCACGGCCTGGACCCGGTGCAGGTCGTCGGGAACCGGGTATTGCGAATCGTAGGGCTGGCGGCGCGGCAACCGCCCTTTGGTCGGCCGGGCAATACCCACGGAGGTGCCCGGGAGGCGTTTGGCCATGGCGAGTGTCTCGGGGCGACCGAAGGGGTCGATCACGTACTCGAGCGCGTCGAGTTGCGGATGGTCTTTCAGCGCGTCCTTCCAGGCCCGGCCGGCGCGCCAACCTGCCGGCGTCCAGCGCGAGGCCAACAGGGAGGGGCCATCGAAGACCATCACCTCGTCGACATCCGGGTGACGCCGGTACCAGGGCGCGGCGGCGGGGCCGGTGATCACGCTGAATTTCAGCCCCGGCCGGGCACGGGCCGCGTCGGTCAGGGCGGGAAAGGTGGGGATGACCTCGTCCGGGAGGTCGGGGGCGACTATCGCGATACGCATGCGGTCGACGTCCTGAGAAAATCAATGCCGTTGCCTGCCGCTCTGGCTCGACCGGGGCGACCCGGGTCTTGCCCGACCCACCCGCGGCGGTGGCAGGCGATTGCCGGAGAGAGCGGAATCCAGGGCGAGCCTGCATGCTAAACTGCCGCGCCCTGAATAACCAATCATCAGCAAAGTCGCCCCCGGGACGTGGCGCCGTTCGCGGCGCCGACCGCCCGGCCAGTCACCACGTTCACGACACTCGGACCCGCATGGACAACCAACGCCGGATTCTCGTTACCTCCGCCCTGCCTTACGCCAACGGCCCGCTGCACCTCGGCCACGTGATCGAGACGATCCAGACCGATATCTGGGTGCGCGCCCAGAAGCTCGTCGGCAACGACTGCCGCTACGTCTGCGCCGACGATACCCACGGCACCCCCATCATGCTGCGCGCCAAGCAGGAAGGCATCACCCCGGAGGAACTGATCGCGAAGATGCATCGGCTCCACGAGGCGGACTTCCAGGGATTCGGCATCGGCTTCGACAACTTCGGCAGCACGCACACCGACGACAACCGCAAGATGGCGGAAGAGATCTTCGGCAAGCTGGATGCCGCCCGGCTGATCAGTCGCAAGACGATCAAGCAGGCCTTCGACGAGACCGAGCAGATGTTCCTGCCGGACCGTTTCATCAAGGGCACCTGCCCCAAGTGCGGCGCCGACGACCAGTACGGCGACAACTGCGAGGCCTGCGGGGCGACCTACTCGCCGACGGAGCTCAAGGACCCCAAGTCGGTGATTTCCGGGACCACGCCGGTCGAGCGCGACTCCGAGCACTACTTCTTCGACCTGCCCAAGATCGGCGATCGGCTCAAGGACTGGCTCGACAACGCCCAGGTGCAGCCCTCGATCAAGGCCAAGCTCAACGAATGGTTCGAGTCGGGGCTGCAGTCGTGGGACATCTCCCGGGACGCGCCCTACTTCGGCTTCGAGATCCCGGGCGCCCCGGGCAAGTTCTTCTATGTCTGGCTGGACGCGCCGATCGGCTACATCGGCTCGTTCATCGAGCTGGCCCGTCACGAGGGGCTCGACTTCGACGCGTTCTGGGGCAAGGATGCCGACACCGAGCTGGTGCACTTCATCGGCAAGGACATCGCCTACTTCCACACCCTGTTCTGGCCGGCGACCCTGATGGGCGCGGGCATGCGCACCCCGGACGCGATCCACGCCCACGGCTTTCTCACCCTGAACGGCGAGAAGATGAGCAAGTCGCGCGGCACCTTCATCAAGGCCAAGACCTACCTCGAGCACCTCGACCCCGAGGCGCTGCGCTACTACTTCGCCGCCAAGCTCGGCTCGGGTATCGACGACATCGACCTCAACCTCGAGGACTTCCGCTACCGGGTCAACGCGGACCTGGTCGGCAAGGTGGTCAACATCGCCAGCCGCTGCGCGGGATTCATCAAGAAGCACTTCGACGGGAAACTCGCCGCCGAGCTCGAGCGCCCGGAGCTGCATCGCGAGATGACCGATGCCGCCGCCAGCATCGCCGAGCGCTACGAGCGCCGCGAGTACTCGGCTGCCATGCGCGAGATCATGGCGCTGGCTGACCGCGCCAATCAATACATCGACGAGCGCAAGCCCTGGGTGCTGGCCAAGGACGAGGCCACCCGCGCCGAGGTACAGAACATCTGCACCGACGGGATCAACGCCTTCGCCGTGCTGATGACCTACCTCTCGCCGGTACTGCCCAAGCTTGCCGCCAAGGCCGCCGAGTTCCTCAATGTGGAGGCACTGACCTGGCAGGGTCTCAACCAGCCGTTGCTCGACCACCCGGTCAACAAGTTCAAGCCGATGATGCAGCGGATCGAGGAATCCTCGCTCGAGGCCCTGCTCGAGGCGGCCAAGCAGGACGCCGCCGACGAGGCCAAGACCAAGGCCGGTGACAACGCGCCGAAGACAACCGAGAAACGCGAGATCGAGCCGATCGCCGAGACCATCGACATCAAGCAGTTCGGCGCGGTCGACCTGCGCATCGCGAAGATCCTCGAGGCCGACCACGTCGAGGGCGCGGACAAGCTGCTGCGCCTGTCGCTCGACATCGGCGAGGAGAAGCCCCGGCAGGTATTCGCCGGCATCAAGGCCGCCTACGACCCGGCCACCCTGGTGGGCCGTCACACCGTGATGGTCGCCAACCTCGCCCCGCGCAAGATGAAGTTCGGTCTCTCGGAGGGTATGGTGCTGGCCGCTGGCTCGGGCGGCTCGGACCTGCACATCCTGTCGCCCGACGAGGGGGCCACGCCGGGCACGCGGGTGAAGTGATGGGCGTATCGGGGTAACGGACTGGTGACGTCGGCCCCGACTTGTGTATAATGCGTCTCGCGGGATGGAGCAGTCCGGTAGCTCGTCGGGCTCATAACCCGAAGGTCGCAGGTTCGAATCCTGCTCCCGCAACCAGTTTCAAGAAAGCCCCGGGGCCTCCCCTCGGGGCTTTTTTCATGCTCGGTGTATTACCTCAGATTCGTGCGGGGTTTCCCTTGGGAAGGTCTGCATGAATGGCATACCGCTCTGCACGCCTTGAGTCGGGCAGATGCAAGGCGCTCGTCCGCCGCGGAAGGGTGATTCCCGCATCCAAGGACGACAACGCAGCAGATGTCCGGCGCAAGGTGCGCCCAGCGGGGCTTGCCGAGTCGCCCGTGCTCCGCGTTGCGCTGTCTTGACGTGGCCACCGGCACGCCGGTGACACCGCGCCTGGATCACGAACGACTCGCCAAGCCAGAGTGGTATGACATTCGTGCAGACCTTCCCTTGACAGCATCGCGGGTCCGCGTACAATGCGCGCCATACCAGACGCGGGATGGAGCAGTCCGGTAGCTCGTCGGGCTCATAACCCGAAGGTCGCAGGTTCGAATCCTGCTCCCGCAACCAGATCAGAAAAGCCCCGAGGCCTCGCCTCGGGGCTTTTTGTTTGTGCCGTCGTTCACGCCGTACGCGGACGCCGTCGCTGGGCAATCCCGAGCACGCTCGCCGTCAACGCGGGCAGGAAGGTCAGGGTCACAATAGTCGCACCCAGCAGACCGAACATCACGATCGCGCCGACCCCGCGATACAGCTCGGTGCCCTCGCCCGGGATCAGCACCAGCGGGGAAAGGCCGCTGATGGTGGTGAGCGTGGTCATCACGATCGGGCGCAGGCGCACCGCCACCGCCTCCATGACCGCCTCGACCGCGTCACGTCCCTCGGCGAAGCTCCGCCGCGCCTGCTCGACCAGGAGGATGGGGTTGTTGACTACCGTGCCCATCAGGATCAGGAAGCCGAGCATGGTGATCATGTCGAACGGCTGACTGATCGCCTTCAAGCCGACCAGCGGCAGCAGGCCGCCCACCAGGTTCATCAGCGCGAGCCCCGCAATGCCCCCGGCGATACCCAGCGGAATGGCGGTCATGATCAGCAACGGATAGCGCCAGTGGGTGAAGATCGCCACCAGCAGCAGGTAGATGATCGCCAACGCAATGACGAAGTTGCCGGAGAGCGCCTCCCGGGTGGCGTTTAGCTGGTCCGACGCGCCGGAAATCGACAGGCTCACCCCGGCCGGGATCTCGCCCGAGGCACGCATCTCGCCGACCAGTTGCTCGCGCACCCGCTCGACACCGGCCTCGAGTGCGACGGATTCCGGCGGGATGATGTCGAGCGTCACCATCCGCTTGCCATCGACGCGACGAACGATGCTGGTGTCGACGCGCGTGTCGATGCGCGCCACCGACGAGAGCGGGAGGCTCGCGCCCTGCGGGCTTTTCAGCAGGATCTCGTCCAGTCGAGCCAGGCGAGGGTCGCTACCCCCCGAGCCGTAGAGATAGATGTCGATCTTGTCGTCGTCGAGGAAGAAGTCGTCGACGTAGGCCCCTTCGGTGAGCGCCGAGACGGAAAAGCCGATCGCCTCCATGCTCAATCCCAGTTCCGCGGCCCGGTCCCAGTCCGGACGGATCTCGACCAGGGGCTGGGCAAGTTCCAGTGTCGAGGGACGGGTCTGGATGCGCGGGTCGTCGAAGATGGTCTCGGCACGCTCGTAGGCGCGATTGGCCACCGCGTAGATATCGGCGAGGCCCGGGCCGGCGATGTCCAGCGAGATGCTGCGCGTGCCGCCATCGTTGCTCGAGATGATCGAGCCCTTGGCGGCAAACGCCCGCATGCCGGGGTATTGCTCGTAGAAACGGGTAATCTCGTCCATCAGCGGTTCGATGTGATCGGGATCGATCGTCTCCGAGATCACCCGGATTTGGGTCGGCTGCACCTGCATGACCAGGTTGCGGACCGGCGGCACCGGCGTCCCACCACGCTCGAACGCGCCCGGGTCGGCATCGACCGCCGGGAGCAGGTGCGCCTCGACCTCCTCGGCGATGCGCGCCATCTCGTCGAGGTTGTAGCCCGGCGGCGCGTTCATCACCGCGAAGGTCTTGGGCTCTTCGCCCTCCGGCAGGTATTCCGCTGGCGGGGTGAGAAACCCCACGATCGACACGCTGCCCGCCAATACGACGGCCATGGTCAACCCGCGACGCGCCCGTGACCCGATCATTGCCTCCACGCCGGCCTCGACCGCGCGCGCCCAACCGGGCGTCCGGATGCCTTCCCGCCCCGAGCGCCCGAAATCGAGGTGCGCGCTCAGGGTGGGGATCAGCATCACCGCCACCAGCATGGAGGCGACGATGGCCGAGGCGATCGCGATGGCGACATCCGAATACAACTGCCCCGCCTCCTCCTGGATGAACAGGATCGGCAGGAACACGAGCACCGTGGTCGCCGTGGAGGCCAGCACCGCCGGCCAGACCTCGCGCACGCCCTCGACCGCCGATTCCAGCCGTGCCATGCCGCGCCGCCGCAAGCGCTCGATGTTCTCCAGCACCACGATGCTGTTGTCGACGGTCATGCCGATGGCGAAGGCGACACCCGCAAGCGAGATGACATTGATGGTGCGCCCCGTGACCAGGAGCCCCAGGAACGCCGCGATCGCGCAGAGCGGGATCCCGATCACGCCGACCAGGGTGGCCCGGGGTGAGCGCAGGAACAGGAACATGACCAGGGTGGCAAACGCCGCGCCTAGGCCGAGGTTGGTCCAGACGTTCTTGATCGAGGCCTGCACGTAACGGGCGTCGTCGGTGTTGAGCTCGAGCACCATGCCGGCCGGCTCGAGCACCTCGTCGTTGATCCGTTCGACCTCTTCGATCATCGCGTACTTGATATCGATGACGTTCGAACCGCTCTCGCGGCGCACCTGCAGGCCGATCACCTTCTGGCCGTTGGTGAACGCCAGCGCCCGCTGGCGCGAACCGCCCTGCTCCACCTTGGCGACATCACCCAGGCGGATCACGGCATCGCCCCGACGGGCGATCACCAGCCGTTCAAGTTCCTCGGCACTGGCGAAACGACCCACCGTGCGCAACAGGTAACGTCGCTTGCCCGCATCCACCTCCCCGCCGGAGATGTCCTGGTTGCGCGCGCGGATGGCATCGCGCAAATCAAGCAGGGTCAACCCGCGCCGGGCGAGCTGACGCTCGTCGACGTGGATCTGCATCTGCCGCTCTGCCCCGCCACGCATGGTGACCTCCGACACCCCCGGCACGCTCTCCATGCGCGGGCGCACCTCGTCGTCGATGAAGTCGCGCATCAGTTCGATGTCGAGCCCGTGCGGGTTGTCGGGCAAGGTCGACACCCGGAAGTACATGAAGGCGTTCGAGGAGAACGACGTGGCCGCGATCCTCGGCTCGTCGACGTTGCGCGGGTAATCCGGCACCTGGCTCAGGGCATTGTTGACCTCGATCAGTGCCTCGGTGATGTCGGTGCCGAACGGGAATTCCAGTTCGATCTCGGCGGAGTCGCTGGTGGCCGTGGCGTTGAGCTCCGCCAGGCCCGGGATGTTGCGCAGGTAGCGTTCCTGCTCGATCAGGATGTCCTTCTCAATGTCCTGAGGCGTTGCGCCGGGCCAGCGCGTCTCGACCGTGATGGTGCGCACATCGAGATCCGGGATCATCTGCACCGGGATACGCAGTGCCGCCACGGCACCCAGTATCGCGATGATCAGGGTGATGACCGTAACCAGCGTGCCGTGCCGGACCACCGCGGCAAACATCAACGCGACTCCTCGTTCTCAAGCGGGCCGACTCGGACTTCCATCCCGCGTTCCAGCGCCTCGTTGCCACGCACAATCACCCGGTCGCCCGCCTCGATCCCGGCGGTGATTACCACGCGATCATCGAACCCGTCGGCAAGCTCGATCTGGCGCTCGGTCACGGTCTGGCCCTCGCCCTCGTCGAGCACCCACACCGTGGTCCGGCCATCCGGATAGCGCTGCACGGCATCGCGCGCAACGGTCAGGCCGTCGCGACCGGTGGCCAGGCGCAACCGTCCCTCGACCGCCATGCCGGGTAATACCGAGACATCGCCACTGGGCTCGCCACGAACCAGGAAGGTGCGGGACGTGGCATCGGCCACCGGCACCACCGTGGCGATGCCGGCGGCCTGCCAGTCCATCCCGGTACCGTCGAGGCGGAAGCGAAGCTCCGCCTGCTCGCCCACCAGCGGGAAGTAGCGTTGCGGCACCGGGAAATCCAGGCGCAGGGTGTCGCGGTCGACCAGGTGGATCAGCGCCTCGCCGGGCACCACCCACTCGCCGCGTTCGGCAAGCCGTTCGGTGACCACGCCATCGAACGGCGCGACTAGCCGATGTCGATCGAGACGGGCCTGGCCTCGTTCGAGGGTTGCCGAGACGGCCGCCAGACGTGCCTCGGCTTGCTCGACGGCACTCGCGCGTGCCTGCACCTCGGTCTCGGCGATATTGCGCCCGGCGCCCACCGAACGGGCCTCGTCCAGCCGACGCACCGCCTCGCGGCGCGCGGCGAGTGCCTGGCGTCGCTCGGCCTCCAGGCTTGCCACGGCCAGTCGCTCAAGCTCGCTGTCCAGTTCGAACAACGGCGTACCGGCGGTCACGCGATCACCGGTCTCCACCAGCACGGCCGCGACGAGGCCGGCGATCTCCACCGACAGCGCCGCGGTACGCAGGCTGCGCACCGTCCCGTCGAGCTCGACCACCTCGATGATTTCGGTGGGCGCGGCCGACTCGGTCACCACGCGCGGCGGTTCGGCGGCGTCGACCGCGGTGACCACCAGTGGCAGCGACAGGAAGACGGCCGCGAGGAGGGTTCGGGGGACGAGCGAAACGCGTTGGCTGGGATTCATTGGGATACCGGTCATGGGCCTGATCGTTGGCGCCGCCACGCCATCGGGGCGTGGGGATTCACGCAAACGTATTCAGCGTAGTTCCACGACCGCCCCGCTGCCACACGCTAATCGGGGATCGAGGCAAAAATGCTAATCTGCGCGGTCATCCGTTGCCTTATCACGTCGAGAGATACACATGTCCAACCCCTTGCTGGATACCCCCGACCTGCCGGCCTTCGACCGTATTGCCCCGGACCATGTCGAGCCGGCCATCGAGCAGATCCTCAGCGAAAACCGGGCCGCCATCGACGCGCGCCTCGCCGAGGGTGCGCCGTTCACCTGGGATAACTTCGTCGCCCCCATGGAGGCGCTGGAGGACCGGCTGGACCGCGCCTGGTCGCCGGTGAGCCACCTGAACGCCGTGGTCAACACGCCGGAACTGCGGTCCGCCTACGAGGCCTGCCTGCCCAAACTCTCCGACTACTCGACCGATCTTGGCCAGAACGAGGCCCTGTTCGCGGCCTACCGCGCGGTGAGCGAGCGCGAGGATTTCACGTCGCTTTCGGTGGCCCAGCGCCGCGTGGTGGAAAACGCCATCCGTGCCTTCCGCCTGGCCGGGGTCGACCTCGAGGCCGACGACAAGGCACGGTTCAAGGCATTGAAGAGTGAGCTGTCGCAGCTGACCACGCGGTTTGCCAACAACCTGCTGGATGCCACCAATGCCTGGTCGCTGGACATCGAGGACGAATCCCGTCTCGCCGGCCTGCCGGAATCGGCACGCGCCCTGTTCCGCCAGGCGGCCGAAAACGCCGACCGTCCGGGCTGGCGTATCAATCTCGAGATGCCCAGCTTCATCGCGGTGATGACCCACGCGGAAGACCGCACCCTGCGCGAGACGCTCTACGAGGCATTCGTCACGCGCGCCTCCGAGGTCGGCCCGCACGCCGGGGAATGGGACAACGGCCCGATCATGGACCGCATCCTCGAGATCCGTCACGAACTGGCGCATCTACTCGGGTTCGACAACTACGCGCAACGGTCGCTGGCCACCAAGATGGCGAGCGACCCGGCCGAGGTGCTCGCCTTCCTGCGCGAGCTTGCCGACCAGGCCGTGCCCAAGGCCCGGCGCGAGTTGGCCGACTTGCAGGCCTTCGCCCGCGATTCCGGCGGCCCGCAGACCCTGCAGCCCTGGGATATCGCCTTCTACGGCGAGAAGCTCCGCGAGGCTCGGTTCGCGATTTCCCAGGAGCAGCTCAAGCCCTACTTCCCGGCCGACCGGGTAGTCGAGGGCCTGTTCACGGTGGTGGGTCGCCTGTTCGGCATCCGCGTGCGCGAACGCGAGGACGTCCCCACCTGGCATGAGGACGTGCGGTTTTTCGAGGTCGAGGACCGCGACGGCAACCGGCGTGGCCGCTTCTACCTGGATCTGTACGCGCGGGCCAACAAGCGTGGCGGGGCGTGGATGGCCGGTGCCATCCAGCGCCGACGACTGCCCGACGGCAGCATCCAGCAACCGGCCGCCTTTCTCACCTGCAATTTCACCCCGCCGGTGGGCGGCAAGCCTTCCCTGCTCACCCACGACGAGGTCACCACGCTGTTTCACGAGTTCGGGCACGGCCTGCATCACCTACTCACCCAGGTGGATGCCGCCGGGGTGGCCGGGATCAGCGGGGTCGCCTGGGATGCCGTGGAACTGCCCAGCCAGTTCCTGGAGAACTGGTGCTGGGAGCGCGAGGCGCTCGACCTGTTCGCTCGTCACGTCGACACGAGCGAGCCGCTGCCGGCCGATCTGTTCGAGCGGATGCGCGCCGCGCGCCAGTTCCAGGCCGGCATGCAGATGGTCCGGCAACTCGAGTTCTCGCTGTTCGACCTGCTCCTGCATCAGGACTTCGACCCGGCCACCGGCGCGCGCATCCAGGAAACGTTGGACGAGGTACGTGACTCGGTCGCGGTGATCCAGCCGCCGGCCTACAACCGCTTCCAGCATGGCTTCGCGCACATCTTCGCCGGTGGCTATGCCGCGGGCTACTACAGCTACAAGTGGGCCGAGGTCCTCTCGGCGGACGCCTGGTCGCGTTTCGAGGAAGACGGCGTGTTCAACGAGCGTGCCGGTTCGGACTTCCTGGTCCACATACTCGAGCGCGGTGGCAGCGAGGACCCGCTGGCCCTGTTCAAGGCCTTTCGCGGGCGTGAGCCGAGCATCGAGCCGCTGCTGCGTCAGCACGGCATTGCGACGAGCGAGGAGACCTCGGCATGATCACCGATACCCCGCCCTCGCATCGGCCGGGCGCGCTCACCTGGCTGTTGGGCGCCGCGGCGGTGTTCATCCTGCTCGCGGGGTTGAAGACGGTCAGCCATATCGTCACACCGTTCCTGCTGGCCGCCTTTCTCGCCATCATCAGCGCCCCGCCGATGGCCTGGATGCAGCGTCGCGGCGTGCCCGGCCTGGTCTCGATCCTGTTCCTCTTCTCGCTGGTGGGCCTGGCCTTCTTCCTGCTCTTTCTCGCCCTGCAGGGCGCCGCCGAAAGCCTGGCGACGCAGGCCCCGGCCTACCAGGCGAAGCTGGCAGGATGGCTGGAACAGATCCGCACGATGCTTGCCGAGCGTGGCGCGCCGCCGGAACTGCTCCCGGCGCAGATTCCGTTGCCGGCCACGAGCACGATCACGGGCACGGCCACCGGCATCGCGACCGGATTGGGCCAGTTCACCGCGAGCACCCTGCTGGTGCTGCTGGCGTTCATGTTCCTGTTGCTCGAGGAGCGCACGCTTGCCGACAAGCTCGCCGCCGCCTTCCCTGGTCGTCGCCGGGCACGGGTACGGACCCGGCGATTCCTGCGCTCGGTCTACCGTTATCTGCTTATCAAGACCGGGGCGAGCGTGGTCACCGGTGTGCTGGTGGGCGTGGGACTCTCCTGGCTGGGCATCGATTTCGCCATCCTCTGGGGCATCCTCGCGGGCCTGCTCAACTTCATCCCCACCATCGGCTCGTTCATCGCCGCGGTACCGGCCTTGCTGGTCACCGTGGTCAGCGGCTCCTCGCTGGACCTGCTGCTGGTCGGTGCCCTGTACCTGGTGGTCAACATCAGCATCGGCAGCATCCTGGAACCGCGCCTGCTGGGCCGGACACTGGGCCTCTCGCCAGTGATCGTGCTGATCTCGCTGCTGGTCTGGGGCTGGGTGTTCGGACCGATCGGGATGCTGCTTGCCGTGCCACTGACCATGATCGCGAAGCTCGCCCTGGATTCGAGCCCGCAGACGCGCTGGGCCGGCATCCTGTTGAGCGACCGGGTGCGCCGCCAACCGGTCACGACGTCGACGGCCGATGAGTGACGCCGATCATCCCCAGAGCTCAGGGGTGATGGGTGCCGGGACGGACGACACCCCGGCCAGCGGAGTGTCTCGCTCGGTCACCTCTAGCCAGACCGGCCCGCACGACGACCTCGAACGCCAACTGCGTCGCCATGCGCAGGCGCCCTTCGCCAAGCCGATCGCCGACTACAACCGCGACGCCTTCGACCAGGTGACCGAGCGGATGGCCGCCGTCGATCGCCCCCTGATCCTCGACTCGGGCTGCGGCACCGGCGACAGCAGTCGCCTGCTCGCCCGCCGCTACCCCGGCCACTGGGTAATCGGCGTCGACCGCTCGGCCGATCGCCTGTCGCGCCAGCGGGCCGACACGCCACCAAACTGCCTGCTGGTGCGTGCCGACCTGGTCGACTTCTGGCGGCTGGCCCGGCAAGCCGGCTGGACACCGGAACGCCACTACCTGCTCTACCCCAACCCGGAACCCAAACCGCGCCACTTGAAGCGGCGTTTCCATGCCCATCCGGTGTTTCCCAGCGTCGTCGCCCTGGGCGGCCGATTCGAGTCACGCAGCAACTGGCGGGTGTACGTCCAGGAGCTCGCGCTGGCCCTCGAGTTCCATGGCCGTACCGCCCGTATCGAACCGGTCGAGGATGACGAGCCGCCCATGACGCCGTTCGAGCGCAAATACCGGGCGAGTGGGCAGCCGTTGTGGCGATTGATCAGCGACGGGTAATCGCCTCGGTTTTGACAACGGCACGTTGGATAAATGGGCCATCCAATCCCGATTAATCCGCGGTGTTTTTCCCGAGCCCTACCATTTATTAGCCGATTAATAATAAAGGCACGACAACCGAGTTCGCCATTGGAGTTGACAAGGCAGCTACCCTGTCCTGAGACCGCGGATTCAGAAGCCGAGCCAATCCCCGCGTCAATCGCCGGGATTCGCACAGCAAATCGGCTGTGCCTATACTCGGGCGAGTCTTTCGGGCGTCGGGGCGAAAATCCAACGCATTAACCGGCATCCGGCGCCCAAACCGTGTCGTTCATGAATCGGGAGACAAACCGCTTTCATGCCATTCCAGGAGGAGCCGAACGCATGTATCAAACGATAATGGTCCCGGTGGATCTCGCGCACCTCGATGCGCTGGAGAAACCGTTGACGGTGGCAGCCGACATGGCACGTCACTACAACGCCCAACTCTGCTACGTGGGTGTCACCACCTCCCAGCCCAGCTCGGTAGCCAGAACCCCCGAGGAATACGAGCAGAAGCTCAAGGCCTTCGCCCGGGAGCACGCGCCGGACAACGGCCATGCCCCGACGGCTCGGGTCTACAACAGTCACGACCCGGTGACCGACCTGGACGACATCCTGCTCAAGGCTATCGACGACGTCGGCGCCGATCTGGTGGTGATGGGCACGCACCTCCCCCACCACATCGACGCGATCATGCCGGCCAACGGCAGCAAGGTCGCCGCGCACTCGAACGTCTCGGTCTTCCTCGTTCGACCCTGAATGCCCAACGATCAAACGAACTGACCTGGTCAACCAGAAACCGACGGAGAGACACACGTGGACAACAAACCCGATAACGCACCGGACACGCATAGCGAATCGGTCGGCGTCCCGGCCCCCGAAGGGGCGGCCAACCTGATCGATACCGATTACAAGATCGGGCAGGACAACTACCAGGCCGCGCCGATGGGCGTGAATATCGACATCCATGGCGCGGTGTTCGCCTTTTCCTCCCTGGTGATCCTGGCGTTCGTCGTGCTGACGCTCGCCCTGCCCGACCAGTCGACCGCTTGGTTCGATGGCGCCAAGAACTGGATCAACACCAACATGAGCTGGTTCCTGATCGGCGCGGCAAACATCTTCGTGATCCTGTGCCTGGTGCTGATCTTCTCGCCCCTGGGCCGGGTGCGGATCGGCGGGGCCAAGGCCGCGCCCGACTTCAGCTACCTGTCATGGTTTGCGATGCTCTTCGCCGCGGGCATGGGCGTCGGCCTGATGTTCTATGGCGTGTCCGAGCCGCTGTCCCACTACGGCACCTCACTGGGTGGCGTCAGCATGGGCGAAGACGGCGCACGCACCGACTGGGCCCCGCTGGGTGGCGCCGAGGGCGACCCGGCCGGCGCGATGAGCCTGGGCATGGCCGCGACCATCTTCCACTGGGGTCTGCACCCCTGGGCGATCTACGCGATCGTGGCACTGTCGCTGGCGATCTTCTCCTACAACAAGGGCCTGCCGCTGACCGTCCGCTCCATGTTCTACCCCCTGCTGGGTGAGCGCATCTGGGGCTGGCCGGGCCACCTGATCGACATCCTGGCCGTCTTCGCCACGCTGTTTGGCCTCGCCACCTCGCTCGGGATCGGCGCGCAGCAGGCCTCCGCCGGCCTGTCGCACCTGTTCGGCGTGCCCGAAGGCAACACCACGCTGGTGCTCCTGATTTCGGCCATCACGGCCGTTGCGGTGATCTCGATCGTCGCCGGCGTCGACAAGGGCGTGAAGCGCCTGTCCGAGATCAACCTGGTGCTGGCCTTCATCCTGCTGATGTTCGTCGTGTTCGTCGGCCCGACCCTGATGATCGCGACCGGGTTCGTGAAGAACCTCGGCTCGTACATCACCGAGCTGCCGTTCCTCTCCAACCCGTTCGGCCGCGAGGACGCCAACTTCAGCCAGGGCTGGACCACGTTCTACTGGGCCTGGTGGATCAGCTGGTCGCCGTTCGTCGGTATGTTCATCGCCCGGGTCTCGCGTGGCCGTTCCGTGCGCGAGTTCCTGGTCGCGGTCCTGCTGGTGCCGTCCACCGTCTCGGTGTTCTGGATGACCGCCTTCGGCACCACCGCCATCAACCAGCTGCAGAACGGCTTTGAAGGCGCGAAGAACTCCGACCTGCCCGTCCAGCTGTTCGAGACGCTGGGCCAGATGCCGATGGCCGAGATCACCTCGTTCATCGCCATCTTCCTGGTGATCGTCTTCTTCGTGACCTCGTCGGACTCCGGCTCGCTGGTCATCGACACCATCACCGCCGGCGGCAAGATCGACGCACCCAAGCCCCAGCGTGTCTTCTGGGGCGTAATCGAGGGCGCGATCGCGATCGCCCTGTTGGTGGGTGGCGGCCTCGCGGCACTGCAGTCCGCGGCCGTCGCCGCGGGCCTGCCGTTCACGGTGGTCCTGCTGGTGGGCTGTTATGCCATCGTCAAGGGACTGATGAGCGAACCGCGCGGCAAGTGACGCGCCCCGTGCCGGTCACGGCGGACTCCCGCCGCGATCGGTCCGGGTTCGACCAACGCGAAAGGCGGCCGTTCGGCCGCCTTTTTTCGTGTCTATCCAATCGACAATCCTTTGCCGGGGTCATTCCCAGAGTTCGCCCACGGGCGTCTCCGGGCGGTAATGGCGCGCGATCTGCGCCTGCAACAGTTCGGCCGTCGCCAATGCATCGAGCTTGGCGTGGTGCGCTGAGTAGCCCGGCAGGCCATAGCGGGTGCGGCTGTCGGCCAGTCGGATCGACGTGCGTCGCGCCGAGAACAGGCCCTTGAGGCGATTCCACCAGCCGGCACGTACCTGGCGTGCCTCGATTCTCATGGTGTCGATCACCGGGAACAGGCAACGCTCACCACGCCGGGCCAGCACGGCGGCGTCCAGGAACGGCCTCTCGATGCCGCGGTAATGAACCACCACCACGTGCCCGGCCAAGGCCGCCAATACCTCGTCGAGCACCTCGTCCAGGTCCGGCGCCCGGGCGACCTCCGCGTGGGTGATGCGGTGAAACCGAATCGAGGCTTCGTCCAGGGGCCGCGGTGGTCGGACGACCCAGTACCGGCCCGCCGACGGGCGGATACGTTTCAAATCGAACGGCACCACCCCGATCGAGACGATGGCATGACGGTGGACGTCCAGGCCGGTCGTCTCGAAATCGAGCGCCATCAGCGGCACGTCCTGCAAGGGCGTATCCGGGGCCGGCAATCCGGCGGCGTAGAACGCACGCAAGGCGGGGTCCCGGCAGCGATCGGCCTGGTCGGCAAAGAACGCCGCCCAGGTCGATTCGCTCCGTTGTTGATGCGCGGCGGCCGGGCTCATCGAGTCGGCATTGGGTAACGAAACCGCAGGAATTTCTGGGCGTTGCTCAGCACCTGGAACGCGTCCTTGAGGTTGTGGCGTTCGCCATCCGAGACGTTCTCCGGCTCGATGTTGTTGTCCGGGGCATGGTGATGCTTGAGGTCATACGCTTGGTGGCGGATACGCACCATGGAAATGAACTCGAGCGCGTAGCGCAGCTTGTCCGCCTGCCCTGCCGGCAGGGTGTTGGCCTTGACGATGTCGTCCAGCCGCTCGAACGAGTTCTGGGAACGTGACCCCACGGCCAGGGCATGCACGCGTATCACGTCCACGAGCGGGGCCGTACCGCGCCGCTTCAGGTTGATGGAGTTGTTGTGCTGCCCGTCCTTTTCCATGACGAAGGTCCGGAAAAAGCCAAGCGGCGGGGTTCGATTGAGCGCGTTACGAGCCAGCGCGGCGAGAAACAGCGGGCTGTGGCTCGCCCGCTCGGCGACCAGGTCCTGCAGTTGCTCGACGAATCGTTCTTCGCCGTGCACGGCCTCGAGATCGAAGAAGATCGAGCTGTGAAGAAGCTTTTCCGGGTCCGGTTCATCGATCCATTCGGTGAAATACCGCCGCCAGACCGACAGTGGCTGGCGCCACTTGTCGTTCGTGGCCATGATCCCGCCGCTGCAGTACGGATAACCGCAGGCATGCAGACCATCGCTCACGCGCTGGGCGAGTGCGGCGAACCAGGCATCGTGTTCGGCGGGATCGAACGAATCGTCGAGGATCAGGGCATTGTCCTGGTCCGTGGTGATGGTCTGATCGTTTCTCGCCATCGACCCGTTGACCATGAAGCAATACGGCACCGGCGGCGGACCCAGTTCTTCCTCGGCAAGCTCGATCAGGCGACGGATCAGGCTGCGTCCGATGCTGGACATGGCCTGACCGATCATCTGCGAGGTCGCACCGTCGTCGACCAGACGCACGAACGCCGCGCGCACGTCCGGCATCAAGCGGGACAGCCCCTTGACCGACCCCTGGTTGAAGATGTTGCTGACCAGGTACAGGCTGCTGTGCGTCTCGTAGCGCACGATATCGGAGAGATGCACCACGCCCACCGGCCGGCGCCGATGCAGGACCGGCAGGTGGTGCACGTTGTTGCGCAGCATGGCCAGCATCGCCTCGTACACCGATTCGTCCGACTGGATGGTGATGAGCCGGTCATGCTTGATTTCGGCGAGTGGCGTGTCACCCGGCCGGCCCGCGGCCAGCACGCGAGCGCGCAGGTCCTGGTCGGTCAGGATGCCCGTCAGGCGCCAATGGCCATGTTCCTCGCCGGCAAACGCCCGTTCGTCATCCGGGTCGGATTTCGAGAACAACAGGATCGACGAGACATGGTGCTCAGTCATCAGGCGCGCGGCCTCGTGCACCGGGGCGTTTTCCTCGATGTTGACCGGGCTGCGCGTCAACAACCGCCGCACCCGGCTGACCATCAGGTCATTCTCGCGCTCGTTCTGTTCGACGGTGGCCTTTAGGCGTGGCCCCGACAGTTCGACGAAATCCGCAAACTGGTCATCTTCTTCGCAGAGCTGATCGAAGACGTCGGCCGGGATCAGGTAGAGCAACGTGTCCTCGATGGCGCGCACCGGGAACCGGACGCGGCGATTGTGCAGCAGTCCCGTGTGGCCGAAAATATCGCCCTCCCCGATCCGGTTGTAGAGCTCGCCGTTGTGCCGGTAGACCTCGACCGCGCCGCTGCGAACGTAACGCAGGTTGTCGATCGGCTCACCGTATTCCTGGATGGTCGAACCCTCGCGGTAGTAGGCGACATCCGTGCGCGCGGCGATCTGATCCAGCCACTGGGGATCAAGCCGATCGAACGGCGGGTAATGCCGCAAGTGCTCGCGTATTTCCTGGACTTCCGCTTCCATCTACTGCCCCTGCCGATGGTGGTTGGCCGTGCTCAGGCGGCCACGCCTACGTGGTGCCGCCCAGAGAGAGGTTGGCATAAAAAAGGCGGGCTTTCGCCCGCCTTGTCCATCATCTTCACCGCTGGATCGTCAGAAGTAGTAACCGACGTTGATGTTGAAGATGGTGTTGTCTTCGCCGCTTTGACCCGGACCCGCCATGGCGCCGGTCACGAACGGCTGATTTTCACCATTGATGATGTCGAAGTAGGCATAGACACCACCTGCCGATACTGCCATGCCGGTGACGTTCATGTACGTGTCATCATAATCGTTGTTTTTATCGTAGATCAGGCTGTAATCGTTGTAGAACGTCAATGAGGAAACCGGGCCCCACTCGACCGGCAGCGTATAGGCCAGGTTCGCCGTAATCGCCTTGGCAGACAGCGGCCCCGTGTACAGACCCGCGTAATAGCCGTAATTCATGAATTGGGCGTCGGCATCGTCAAGATCGTATTCCCAATCCGTGTACTGCAGCTGCAGATTCCAGCGATCGTAATCGGCGACCAGGTGGGCGGCTGCCGCGCGGAAATCACCATCGCCACCCGGATTCGTTCCACCATCCATCTGTCCATACTTGATGGATGCACCCGGCTTGAGCGTCAACTTGTCGGTGACTTTGTAATCATACTCGGCGCGAGCCACGAGTGTGTTGACCGATTCGGTCGCACCCTGATTGCCGTTGTAACCCACGGCATTTGCCGAATAGCTGTCCGTATCACCGGAACCATCGAACTCAGGACCAAAATTTCGCTCGTCATTCTTCATGAATGCGAGGTCAAATCGCCAATCACCCGGTTCGTAGGTAGTGCCGACACCGAAGTCGTAGTTATCCTCGAGACCAACGTAGTACAGCGAGGAGAAGTAGAAGTTATGTGAGTTATACGGCAAGACGCCAAACGGCACCTGAAAGACACCGGCCTTCGCCATCAGCGCATCGGTGAACTCGTAACCGACCCACGCATGATGAATGGCCGTGAAGTATTCGTACCAGCGCCACTCTGCTGACAGGATGACGTCACCGATCTCGCCGTCGAAATTCAGACGGAACGTGTCGAAGTTCAGGTCACCACCACGGTCATTGCCATCATTGGCGTCGTTGTAGGTGTAGTTGAAGCGAACCGCCCCACCGACATTGATATCCGGCTCGGATGCCTCCGCCTTTTCTTCGGCCTTGGCCACCTTCTCGGCCTGTTCGGCTTGCTTCTGTTCGATCTGATCGTTGCGCGCGCGCTCCTTTTCGAGCTCGCCCTGCAGGGTTTCGACGCGTTGCTTGAGCGCTTCGAGTTCCTGCATGATCTTCTCGGCACTGGCGTCGCCCGTCGCCGCGATGCCCGCAAGCGGCGAGGTGCCGAGCGCCACACCGATGGAGATTGCCAACAACTGCTTCTTCATCATCGATCCCTCTTTATTCGTTGTTTATCAACGGCTCTGCTTGATTGGGTTTGTGATTATTTTGTGGCCCGAGGCCACGGTAACACGGGGTTCAACCCCCTAAGCGCGTAATCGGGCGGCCGCTCACCGCGCCGACCCCATCGATGTCACTCCTCGTCTCCATCCTCACCCACCGCGGCACACGGGTCGTCGCGCATCACTTCGGGGGCGACCCACATCAGATCGAAGGCATCCTCTGCCTCCGGGGCTCCGTCAAGATGATTTGTCGGCACCATGCCCACCGACATGATGCTGGGACGCTCATCTTCGGCCAGGCGTGAAAGCCAATACCCGACGCCGCGATCGAGACGCGCGTGCTGATTGCCCATCACCGCCACCACCCGATGGTCGGGATGAGCGTCCCGGGCGGCCATGATCGCCTCGGCCATCACCAGGTCGCGCGCGACCTGCGCTCGGAGCATGCGACTCGACATGGAGGACGGAATCTCCTGGCAGTGGGAGCGTTCCAGCACATCGATCAACTCGTCTTGCTGCTCATCCGGCAAGGACAGCGACGGGGCCAGATCATCGATCCAAGCGAGCGTCCCACCATCCATTTGGTCGCGCCATTCATCGCCGTCGGCCATCGCGACCGCCATGGCCATTTCGCGCGACAGGTTCAGTGGCCATAACGGCGCCCGATGCTGTGCCGCCCAGTCGAACAGGCGGCCATACTGATCCCATCCCCATCCATCGAAATCGAACCCGCCGGCCTCGGCGCGCTCTCGTCCGCCGGCAAGGGAATCGACGTTCATCCGGTCAACGTCATCGTCGTCGCGGCGATCGAGCTGTTCCATGGCAAGCACGACCAGACGGCCGGCGCTCCTCAGGGTGTCAAGCAGCTCGACCTGTCGGCGGTGGATCGCAGCCGAGTCGTGCACCTCACCCAGCAGGATCACATCCGCCCGTTCCAGTCCGGCCATGACCTGATCGTCGACGACACGTTCTCCCTGCCCGTTCCACCATCCGCCCACCTCGATCACCGGGGTCTCCGCCCGTGCGCCGGACAGCGCCACCAACAGGGTCACGACGGGCGCCACTCCCCCGCTTAACCACCACTTGCTCGGATGACGTGTCACGGCTGCATTCATTCGTCGAACATCGCTTGTAAATAGGCGCTGGCTTTAGGGCGGCCAATCTCACGTTTGGGTCGGCCAAAACGGAATGAACCGAAGCTTAGTAAAACGACAGCGATTTGCCCGCCATTGGCGATGTCGGCCTCATCCCCAACACGACCGGCGGAGACCAAACGCGACCATGCCATCGCGCACCGATGCTCACGGGACGGCACGAGATCGCTCGACTGAGGGGAAGGGACGGTCGTGACCCGAACCCTGGTCAAGCGTGTTGATGCACGAAAACCACAGGTGGTAAATCAGCGCAAAAACACCGCTTGCGTTCGCGGCCGAATGCTTTAATGTCAGCCGAATGGAGCGTCCGAACGCTGCACAGGGTTCCTGTCGCCGGCGGCTCGTGGCCTTCATCCGACCGGGATGGATGCGTGCTGAACACCCCGGCCGGTCGCCAGATCAGCACGGCTTTTAGAGTTTGTTTTCGAGATGATCAATATTTACGTGGGCAACCTGCCCTACTCCCAGGATGACCAGGGCCTCCAGGCCGCCTTCGAGGCCTTCGGCGAAGTCAAATCCGCCAAGGTGATCAAGGACATGGCTACCGGTCGCTCCAAGGGCTTCGGTTTTGTCGAGATGTCCGACAAGGACGCCGGCATGCAGGCCATCGAAGCGTTGAACGACTCGGACATGGATGGCCGCAACATCCGCGTCAACGAGGCCCGTCCGCGTGAGCGCAACAACGATCGTGGCGGTTTCCGCTCGCGTTTCTAAGCGCCCCTGAGAGTGACGTCGAAAAGCCGGCCTTGCGCCGGCTTTTCTGTTTCTGGGCCCCGGGCCGGCAGCCACCCACCGGGTCACGGCGTGACCGATTCAGCGGAGGCCGCAAGCGGTGCCTGGCGGGGCAAGCGGGGATAGCGGTGCAGATCGAAGCGGCCGGCGCCGAGCAAGGCCTCGGCCTCGACACCCGGCACTTCGAAGGCAAGGGAGTACAACGCGCCACCCTCGGCCAACTCGCGCTGGCACTTGCGCCAGATGCGCAACATCGGTTCCGGCGAGAGAAAGGTGAACACGGCGTCGAAATCGCTCCAGGCATCCCGCCAGAAGTCGCGGAACTCCACCCGACAATTCGCCTGCCCCCGACAGCGCCAACGAGCGGCCAGGTACAGCACGGGCGCCGTCTCGTACCCGGTGAAACGCACCTCGGGCAAGCGCCTCGCCAACGCGGCGATCAGATGCCCGTCGCCGCAGCCCATGTCGGCCAGGTGATGGATGTCACGCTCTCGGATCTCCCGTTCCAGCGCATCGATCACCGCCGTGCCGGATCGATACAGCGGCACCCGATGGCGAATGGCATTGAACTGGACCAGCAGCAGCACCACGGCCGCGGCCAGAAACCAGCCGGGATGAATCTGAAGCCCGCCCCACATGACCAGCGGGGCGAGGAGCAGCACACCACGCCACCAGGACGGCAACAGCCGCCACCCCATCGTCATGGCGAGCACACCGGCCACTCCGGCGATCAGCCAGGGCGCAGGTCTTGCCCCCTGCCAGTCGGCCCAGGCACGGGCCAGCAGCAGGCTCGCCAGGATGGCGAGTGCCAGCACCGCAAAGCCGATCAGCAGGGATAAATGACGCCGCACTGGTGATTAGGGCGTCGCCTAAGGCGTCGCTTGGGTTTCCGTGGGCGGGCTCGGGGTGGCGCCCTCCGTGTCGGGGGCCGGCGACTCCGATTCGCCCTGAACCCCCAGCAGGTCGTCCACGCTCATCGCCCCGTCGCGTGACGGTTCGAGGATTCGGCGCGTGGCCGACTCCTTCATCACCGTCATGGATATGCGGCGGTTCTGCGGGTCGAGCGGATCGTCATCGATGAAAGGCAAGGCATCCGCCATCCCGATGACCTGGAGGAACTTGTCCTCCTGGTAGCCGTATTCGGCCAGCGAGCGGCGGGCCGAATTCGCCCGGTCGGCCGACAACTCCCAGTTGCTGCGCCCCTCGCGACCGAACGGCCGGGCGTCGGTGTGGCCCTCGATCGACAGGCGGTTGGGCATCTCGTTGAGCACCGGCGCGAGCGAATGCAGGATTTCGTCGGCATATCCCTGCAGGTCATCCGACCCCAGCTCGAACATGGGCCGGTTCTCCTTGTCGATGATCTGGATGCGCAGTCCGTCCCGGGTGATATCGAGCTTGATCTGGTCCTTGTAGGCCTTGAGCGCGGGGTCGACCTCGATCAGCGACTCGAGGCGCTCCTTGAGCTCCTCGATCTGCTCACGCTCCATGGCCTCGATGCGTTCCTGGATCTGTTCTTCGGTCATGTCCGCCGGATCGGCGGTCTTCTCTTCGGACTGGGTATCACGCTTCTCCGGCGTGGGCTTCTCGCCGGCATTCACCTGTCCTTCCTGGCGGGTCAGGTCGTCCCCGCCGCCGTCGATCAGGCTCTCGCTCATGCCAGCGTTGCTGCCCCCTTCCAGGGTCACCTTCGTGGGGTTGGCGAAATACTCCGAGATGCCCTTGAGCTCCTCCTCGCCCATCGAGCCCAGCAGCCACATGAGCAGGAAGAAGGCCATCATCGCGGTCACGAAATCGGCGTAGGCGATCTTCCAGGCACCACCATGGTGACCGCCATGGCCCTTCTTGACCTTCTTGATGACGATCTGCTGATTTTGATCCGGTTGTTCGGCCACCGTGTCTCTACCCCGTGCTCAACCGGTTCACTTGTTTTCCTTGAGGAAGGTCTCGAGCTCGGTGAAGCTCGGTCGATCCGACGAGTAAAGCACCTTGCGGCCAAACTCCACGGCCACCTGCGGGGGATAGCCGTTCATGAAGGCGATCAGCGCCGCCTTGATGCTTTGCTGATACTTGGTCGAATCGTTGATCTTGTGCTCGAGGTTGTTCGCGACCGGATTGACGAAGGCATAGGCGGCGAGGATACCCAGGAAGGTCCCCACCAGCGCCGCGGCAATCAGCTTGCCCAGTTCGGATGGCGGCAGGTGGACCGATTCGAGGGTGTGCACGACGCCGAGCACCGCCGCGACGATACCGAACGCGGGCAAGGCCTCGCCCATCTTCGCGATGGCCGAGCGCGGGAGATCCGCCTCCTCGTGATGCGTGTCGATATCGAGATCCATCAAGTTGTCGATCTGGTGCACGTCGAGTGTGCTCGAGACCATCAGACGCAGGTAGTCGGTGATGAACTCGACCGTGTGGTGGTCCTTCATCACGGTGGGCGCACTATTGAACAACTCGCTGTTTTCCGGGTCGTCGATGTCCTCCTCGATGGCCATCAACCCCTCCTTGCGCGCCCGGGTGAAGATCGCGTAGAGCAGCGCGAGGGTCTCCATGTTGAGCTTCTTGCCATGACGAGACCCCTTGAAGGCCGTGCCAAAACCGCCCATCGTCGCCTTGAGTGTCTTGGGCGAGTTGCCCGCCACCAGGGCAGCACCGGCCGCCCCGAAAATGATCAGGTACTCGATCGGCTGGAACAGAATGATCAGGTGCCCGCCGGCGAGCATGAACCCGCCGATCACGCTTGCCAGCACCACCAGCCAGCCAACTGCAACCATCATGGTGTAATCGTCCCCAGGTTATTTGATCGTTTTTTTATTTCAGTGCCTTGCCAGCAATCTCTGCCAGATCGGTAGAACAATCGCGACGGTCCAGCATGCGCTCGAGTTCGCCACGCATCCGGTCGGCTCGACCGCCATCGTAGCGACGCCACCGGCTGAATACGGTCGCCATACGTGCCGCGATCTGCGGGTTGAAACCGTCGATCTCGATAATCTTGTCGGCAACCCAGCGATATCCTGAACCCGTCGATGCGTGAAAGGCGACCGGGTTGCCGCGCGAAAACATGCCCACCAGCGCGCGCACCCGGTTCGGGTTGCGGATCGAGAACGCCGGATGCGCCTCGAGCGCCGCGAGTGTCTTGGTGTCGTCCGGTTCGACCATCCGCGCCCGCAGGGCAAGCCACTTGTCCATGACCAGCGGATCGTCCTTCCATTCCTCGGCGAAGGCCTCCAGGGCCTCGTCTCGCTCGTCGCTGGCCCGCAACGACAACGCCGTCAGCGCATTGAAGCGCTCGGTCATGTTGTCGGCTTCCTCGATCTGCTCGACGGCAAGACGCCGCCACGCCGGGTGATCCAACGCGTTGAGGTACCCCAGCACCTGGGCACGCAGTGCCCGGCGCCCGACATCGACCCCGTCGAATCGGTACTCGCCGTCAACCGCCAGTTTCTCGAAGGCGAGCACCAGGGTCTGCGACCACTCGTTGGCCAGTTGCTCCCGCAATTCGACGCGCGACCGGTGAATGGCGTCCACCGGCACGTCCTGGTGAAACTGCTCGGCGACGTAGTTCTCGCTGGGCAAGGTCAAGCATTCGGCGACAAAGCGCGGATCGGCCCCGCCCTGCGTGCTCACCGCCGAATGCAGCAACCGGCCGAAGGCCGCACTAAGGCCCTCGGGCAACTCGGTTTCGAGCCAGTCGCCCTGCCCCTCGGCCTGGCGGATGCGTTCGACCAGGGTCTGCAAAACCAGCCGCTGGTAGGCATCCCAGCGATTGAATTCGTCGGTGTCGCTGCCGGCCAACAAGGCGAGATCCGCGGCATCGTAGTCGTGTTCGATCTTCACCGGGGCGGTAAAACCGCGGTTGAGCGAAAGCACCGGCAGATCGGCGCCGGCCGTCAGCGTGAATCGACGGCTCTCATCGATCCTGGAAAGCACCAGGGTCGTTTGCGTCTCGCCATTACCGTCCGGGCCACCCAGCGAGACCGGTTTCCCGCCCCCGTCGAAGGCCGCGATCTCAAGCGGGATCAGGAACGGGGCGTCGTCCTCCTGGCCGGCAACCGCCGGGATCTCCTGCCGGAAGTCCACCACCAGGTCGTTACCGTCGATCCGCTTTTTCACGTGCACGATCGGCGTGCCCGCCCGGTCGTACCAGCGACGGAACTGGGCGGTATCGAAATCCGCCTGCTCGGCCATGGTGTCGATGAAGTCCTCGATCGTCACCGCCTGGCCGTCGAAACGCTCGAAGTAGCGGTCGGTGCCGCGCCGGAATTTCTCCCAGCCGAGCAGGTTGTGCCACATCCGCACCACTTCGGCGCCCTTGTTGTAGACGGTGGCGGTGTAGAAATTGTTGATCTGCTCGTATTCCTTGGGCTGCACCGGGTGGGCCTGCGGGCCGGCATCCTCCGGGAACTGCACCTGGCGCAGGAGGTTCACCTCCTCGATGCGCTTGACGGCCCGCGAGCCCATGTCCGCCGAGAACTCCTGGTCGCGGAAGACCGTGAAGCCCTCCTTGAGCGAGAGCTGGAACCAGTCCCGGCAGGTCACGCGGTTACCCGACCAGTTGTGGAAGTACTCGTGGGCCACAACCGACTCGATGCCCTCGTAGTCGTGGTCGGTGGCCGTCTCCGAGCGCGCCAGGATGAACTTGGAGTTGAAGATGTTCAGCCCCTTGTTCTCCATCGCGCCCATGTTGAAGTCGTCGACCGCGACGATATTGAACACGTCGAGGTCGTACTCGCGACCGTAGGTTTCCTCGTCCCAGGCCATCGACTTGATCAGCGAGCGCATGGCGTGATCGCAACGGTCGATGTTGTGCGGTTCGACGTAGATGCCCAGATCGATCGTCCGGCCCGACGCGGTGGTGAACTGGTCGTGGATCGACTTGAGATCCCCGGCCACCAGCGCGAACAGGTAGGCAGGCTTTGGGTGCGGGTCGTCCCAGACGGCCAGGTGCCGGCCATCCTCCAGGTCACGCGACTCGACCGGGTTGCCGTTGGAGAGCAGCACCGGGCAACTCGCCTTGTCGGCGATCAGCGTCACCCGGTAACGACTGAGGACGTCAGGGCGATCCGGGAAGAAGGTGATGCGCCGAAAGCCCTCCGGCTCGCACTGCGTGCAGAAGTTGCCCGACGACTGGTAGAGCCCGTCGAGCTTGGTGTTGTCGACCGGGTCCACGCGGCAGACCAACGTCAGCGTGCAACGATCGGGCAATCCGCTGATCGACAGACCGTTGTCACGTTCCTCGACCTGTTCGGCGGCCAGCGGCTTGCCGTCCAGCTCGATCAACTCGAGCGTCAGCTCGTCGCCATCCAGCCACAGCGACTCGTCATGAGACCCGTTGCGCCGCACGGTCAACGACGACTCGACCCGGGTACCGCGAGCGGCGAGCTCGAAGGTCAGGTCGACATGGTCAATCAGGTAGTTCGGCGGGCGGTAGTCGGCGAGGCGGACGGTCTGCGATTGACGTTCGGTCATGGTGGCCTTGGAGATGACAGCGTTAATTGAGTAGTCGAGTCCCATGAGCATATCAGCAACCGTATCGATTCCGTGCCCGCGGCCGGTGACCAACACGCCAAGCAATGACCTAGGGCATCAGGCATAATGCGCCCCCATCTCACCCCGGTGGACCTGCCGCGGGTTGTCATTCGCCAACCGATTTCCCGGAGTCGCCGACGCCATGCTCTTTTCCCAGATTGCCGCCTTCGACCTGGCCGACTGGTCGGAACCGTCACTGGAAACCCTCTCCGAACAGCTGGCCGAGAAGCGCTTTGCCCCGACCCTCTCCCAGCAGGTCGAGTCGATGGGCTGGGCCCCGGTGGTCGACCAGATGCTGGCCCTGGAGACCGACGGCGCGTTCGGCCTGCTGTTCCGCCGCGAGGAACGGGCCGTGCCACCGCGGGTGGTCCAGGATCACGCCGCCAAGAAACTGGCCGAAGAGGCCGGCGAGCGCGAACCCTCCCGCGACGAGTTGCGCCAGGCCCGCGAGAACGCCCTGCTGGAACTGCTGCCGCAGGCGTTTCCCCGGCAGGCCGAGACCCGGGTGATCATCGATGCACGCAACAAGCAGGCGTGGCTGGCCAACGCCGGCGAAAAGCGCAACAGCCAGATCAACTCCCTGCTGCGCGAAACGCTCGGCCAGTGGCGCGTGACCCCGGCCTTCGGCTCCGAGGAGCACGGCAGCCGACTGTCGCGCTGGCTGCTCGAGGGCCCGCCGGCGGGCTTCGAGCTGGGCGACTCGGCCAAGCTGCTCGAACCGCGTGACGGCGGCAGCATCACGGTCACGCGCCTGGGCCTGCCCGACGAAAACGTCCTGGCGCACCTGCGCGACGGCATGACCGTCGAGCAGCTGGAACTCGTCTGGCGCGACCGCCTGCGATTTACCATTCGGGCGGACGGGGCGCTGACCAAGGTCAAGGCGCTCGACACGCTCGACGACGAGTTCGACGACGACGGCCTGGACGATCCGGCCACCCGCCTCGAGGCGGAACAACGCCTGACCCTAGACGTGCTTCGCGAACTGACCCGCGTGCTGCACGAGGCGTTGGCCCGCCCCGACGCCGCCGGCTGAATCCGGGCCGGCTAGGGGAAACTCTGCACGATTCGATGACGTCTCTGCGGGACCTCCAAGGGCCCGGATGCAAGGCGCAGTCCGCCGTGAAGGGCCGTCGCCCGTTACAAGGGCTGGACCGGATCGGCACGACGCCGATCCGGCCGGCGCGAGCCGGCCCGAAGGGCGGGGTTCACGGACGAATCCCGCGACGCCGCAGATGGGCCCTTGGAGGCCCGCCCGGACGGGGCTCGCGGGTTTGCCCGCACTCGGCGTTGTCGTCCCTCGACGGGCAACGAGCCCGTCTTCGGTCCGGCGCCAGAAAAGCGAACAAACCCGCGAGCCAGAGATGCCATCGATTCGTGCAGAGTTTCCCTGGTCATGGCGCCGATCCCGGTGTCGTCCCCCAGCCGACGTTTTTCGCGTATCCCCGGTCAGATTTCCCCATGCAGTCACTCCGATTGAGCTCTCCGCGCCTCGCCGTCTGGCACGTTCTCGCCCTGGTCGCGCTGGTGGCGGTCGTGTTGCTTGCCGGTTGCACCGATCCGGAGGACCAGCGCCCGGCCGAGCAGGTCACCGGCCTGCCGGACTTCACCCGGTTGGTGGAGGCGAATGCCGCGTCGGTGGTGAATATCACCGGCGTGAGCAGCCTGCCGTCGCTGTCCGCCGACGGGCAGGGCGGGGGCAGTCGCCACGACTGGTTGCGCGGGCTGTTCGGCGAGCGGGCCGACGAACTGCCCGGTCCGCTGTTGCCGCAGGAGAATGACGGGTCGGGCTTCATCCTCAGCGAGGATGGCTACATCGTGACCAACGCCCACGTGATCGACGGGGCGAGCAAGGTCTTCGTGCGTCTGATCGACGGCCGCGAGCTGGTCGCCGACGTGGTCGGCATCGACGGGATCGGCGACATTGCCTTGCTGAAGGTGGATGCCGACGGGCTGCCGTCGGTCTCGCTGGGCGATTCCGACGCGGTCCGGCCGGGGCAGTGGGCCCTGGCGATCGGTTCGCCGTACGGTTTCGACCAGACCGTGACCGCGGGCATCATCAGCGGGCTTGGACGGCACCTGCCGGGCCAAGCGAATCAGCCCTACGTGCCGTTCATCCAGAGCGATGTCGCCATCAACCCCGGCAACTCGGGTGGTCCGCTGTTCAACACCCGCGGTCAGGTCGTTGGCATCAACGCGCAGATATTCACCGAGTCGGGCGCGTTCAACGGGATCTCGTTCGCGATCCCGATCAACTACGTCGTCGACGTGATCCGTCAGATCAAGCAGAACGGCGAGGTGCGGCGCGGGTTCCTGGGCGTCGAGGTGCGCGGCGTGACCCGTGAACTGGCCGACCGCCTTGGCCTGGACGCCGCCCGAGGGGCGGAGGTGGTGCGAATCGTCGAGGGCTCGCCCGCGGCGGACTCCTCCATCATCGACGGGGACATCATCCTCGCCGTCAACGACATCCCGATCGCCGACGGGGCCGGTCTGACCGAGGCGCTCGGCTCGCTTCCGCCCGGTTCCGAGGCCACCCTGGACGTGTTGAGTGACGGCGAAACGCGGCGCGTGGCGGTCACGCTCGGCGAATTGCCCGAGCCGGAACGGTCACAGGCGAGCACGACCATCCCGGAGTCCGAACAGGAGCCGGAACTGGTCGTCATCGAGACCCTCGGCATGATCCTCCGTCCGCTCGAGGACGGGGCGGGGGTACGTATCGGTGAGCTCGACCCCAAGGGCCCGGCCACGCTTGCGGGCCTGATGCCTGGCGACCGGGTGATCTCGATCGATCGAAAACCCGTCGAGACGCTGTCCGAGGCGTACCGCGAGATCGCCCGGATCGCGCACAACCGGGCCGGCAAGGGTAACGACCTGGTGCTGTTTCTGGTCGAACGTGACGGCGAGCAGCGCTTCTTCATGCCGGCCTTTTCCGGCAACCCGCACGGCTCACGCTGACGGCCGGGGCCGGTGGGCGCGGTTTCGTGCAGCCGCGCGGCTTGACCTATATACTGTGCGGCTTCTCCCGTGGCGCCCTCGTCGGCCGCGGGGCGTCCCCACGAACCGAAAGTTAACCCCTTATGGCGTCCGAGCGACTCTCCCGGATTCGCAATTTCTCGATCATCGCGCACATCGACCACGGCAAGTCGACCCTGGCCGATCGCATCATCCAGCGCTGCGAAGGCCTGGAGGAACGCGAGATGAGCGCCCAGGTGCTCGACTCGATGGACATCGAGCGCGAACGCGGCATTACCATCAAGGCGCAGAGCGTCTCGCTGGATTATCACTCCCGTGACGGCGAGACCTATCGCCTGAACTTCATCGACACGCCGGGGCACGTGGACTTCTCCTACGAGGTATCCCGTTCACTCGCGGCCTGCGAGGGCGCGCTGCTGGTGGTGGATGCCTCGCAGGGTGTCGAGGCGCAATCGGTGGCCAACTGCTATACCGCGATCGACCTCGGCCTCGAGGTGGTGCCGGTGCTCAACAAGATCGACCTGCCCGCGGCCGAACCCGACCGGGTCAAGGCCGAGATCGAGGACATCATCGGCATCGAGGCGCAGAACGCCGTGACCTGCTCGGCCAAGACGGGCGAGGGCGTCGACGAGGTGGTCGAGCGGCTGATCGAGCAGATCCCGCCGCCCGAGGGCAACGAGGACGGTCCGCTGAAGGCCCTGATCGTGGATTCCTGGTTCGACAACTACGTCGGCGTGGTCGCGCTGGTGCGGGTGATCGACGGCGCGATCCGCCCCAAGGCCAAGATCAAGGCGATGGGCACCGGCGACGTGTTCACCGTGGACAAGACCGGCGTGTTCACGCCCAAGACCCTGGCGCGCGACGGCCTGTTCGCCGGCGAAGTCGGCTTTGTCATCGCCGGGATCAAGGACATCGACTCGGCCAAGGTGGGCGACACCCTCACGGACGCCGAGAACCCGGCCGCCGAGGCGTTGCCGGGCTTCAAGGAAATGCAGCCGCGCGTCTTCTCCGGCCTTTACCCGGTCGAATCGGACAATTACGACGATCTCCGTGAGGCGCTGCGCAAGCTGCGTCTCAACGATGCCGCACTGCACTTCGAGCCGGAAGTGTCGACTGCGTTGGGCTTCGGTTTCCGCTGCGGTTTCTTGGGTCTCTTGCACATGGAGATCATCCAGGAGCGGCTCGAGCGCGAGTACGACATCGACCTGATCACGACCGCGCCGACGGTCATCTTCGAGGTCGAGGAGAAGGACGGCACCACCTACCAGATCCACAACCCCTCGCAGCTGCCCGAGCCGACGCTGATCAACGAGATCCGCGAGCCGATCATCGAGGCGCACATCCTCTGCCCGCAGGACTTCGTCGGCCCGGTGCTGAATCTCTGCATGGAGAAGCGCGGCGTGCAGAAGAACATGCTCTATTCGGGCAACCAGGTCACGCTGATCTTCGACCTGCCGCTGGCCGAGGTGGTGCTCGACTTCTTCGATCGCCTCAAGTCGGTCTCGCGTGGGTACGCCTCGTTCGACTACCACCTCGACCGCTTCGAGGCCGCGCGCCTGGTCAAGATGGACATCCTGATCAACGGCGAGGCGGTCGACTCGCTCTCCCTGATCGTCCACCGCGACAAGGCCGAGCAGCGCGGTCGCGAGCTGGTCGAAAAGCTCAAGGAACTGATCCCGCAGCAGATGTTCGAGGTGGCCCTGCAGGCGGCGATCGGCGGCAAGATCATCGCGCGCAGCAACGTCAAGGCGCTGCGCAAGAACGTCCTGGCCAAGTGCTACGGCGGCGACGTCTCGCGC
Organism: Guyparkeria sp. SB14A; assembly: GCF_005096345.1. NCBI lineage: Bacteria > Pseudomonadati > Pseudomonadota > Gammaproteobacteria > Chromatiales > Thioalkalibacteraceae > Guyparkeria > Guyparkeria sp. SB14A. The sequence goes on from NZ_SWAW01000002.1 coordinate 128,575, forward strand.
AAGAAGAAGCTGATCGAAAAACAGAAGGCCGGCAAGAAGCGCATGAAGAACATCGGCAAGGTCGAGGTGCCGCAGGAGGCCTTCCTCGCCGTGCTGCAGATGGACAACAAGAACAACTGATCGTCGCCGAGCGCGACCCGACAGACCCAACGCGGAGCACGTCGTGGATTTCGAACTTCTTCTGGTGGTCGCCACCCTCGTTAGTGGCCTGGTCTGGCTGATCGACCGGTTGGCCTTTCGGCCAAGGCGGCGCGCGCGCTTGGCGAACGAGGCCCGTGCACTCGGCAATGAGGCGGGGATCGAGTCCGGCCAGGTCAAGGACAACGAGCCGCTGCTGGTCGACTACGCCAAGTCGTTCTTCCCGATCCTGCTGGCCGTGCTGGTGATCCGTTCGTTCCTGTTCGAGCCGTTTCGGATCCCGTCGGGATCGATGATGCCGACGCTCTTGGTCGGCGACTTCATCCTGGTCAACAAGTACAGCTACGGCCTGCGCCTGCCGGTGATCAACACCAAGGTCGTGCCGATCGGCGAGCCGGCGCGCGGCGACGTGGCGGTGTTCCGCTATCCCGAGCAGCCCGAGGTCGATTACATCAAGCGCATCATCGGTCTGCCGGGCGACACCGTGCGCGTCGATGACCAACGGCTGTGGATCAACGGCGACGAAGTCGATCTCGAGATCGACGGCCGCTACGAGGGGGATGCCAACCTCAAGCACGCCGGCCTGACCCAGGCGATCGAAACGCTGCCCGACGGCGGACCACACGAAATCTTGATGGATACCGACCGCCGGCTGGGTACCGCGCAGTGGACCGTGCCCGAGGGGCACTATTTCGTCATGGGCGACAACCGCAACCACAGCAACGACAGCCGTTTCTGGGGCTTCGTGCCGGAATCGAATCTGGTGGGCAAAGCGGTTATGATCTGGCTGCACTGGAACTGGCAGGATGGCGGTTTCGACGCCGGGCGCATTGGCCGCTCGATCGACACCGTGGATGCCGACTGACGTCAAACGAGGGACTGCCCCGCGCAAACCGGGGAGCAAGGCGAGGATGAAGGAAATGGAAAACGGCGTGATGAAGGAAGTGAACCCGGTAAACGCGTTGCAGGGCGGGGCGGTCGGCCGGCGCCAAGGCGGCATGTCGCTGGTGGGCTTGATCATCGCCGCGATCGTGCTCGGTTTCGCCGCGCTGGTCGTGATGCAGGTGGTGCCGCTCTACATCGCCGACCAGAAGCTGACCACCATCTTCAAGAGCCTTGAAGGCGAGGCCGCCGGCAGCCCGGCCGAGATTCGCCGCAAGATCGACAAGCAGCTGGACATCAACGAAGTCGATGACCGTTTCGATTCCAAGGAATTCGAGATCCGCCCGGTCACCGGCGGTTACAGCGTCACCTACAACTACGACGGGCGTGCCACCCTGTTCGGCAACCTGTCACTCGTCGCCGAGTTCAAACACCAGACCCGTGTCAGTAACTAGAAGCAGCAACCCCCTGATCCGTGATCCGGACACCCTGGCCCAATCGCTGGGGCTGTCCTTCGACAATGCCGATCTGCTCGGCCAGGCGTTGCGTCACCGCTCGTCCGGACGCCTGAACAACGAGCGCCTGGAGTTCCTGGGCGATTCGATCCTCAATCTGGCCATTTCGGACTACCTCTACCGTCACAAGCCGGAGGCCTCCGAGGGCGCGCTGTCGCGTCTGCGGGCGTCCGTGGTCCGCGAGGAGACCCTGGCGCGTGTGGCCCGACGCATCGGGCTGGGCGACTTCCTGGTGATGGGGTCCGGCGAGTTGAAAAGCGGTGGCCACCGACGCGATTCGATCCTCGCCGACGCCCTTGAGGCCATCATCGGCGCCCTTTACCTCGACCAGGGGTTCACCCCGGCACACGGCTGGGTCCAGTCCCTGTTTGCCGAGGAATTGACCTCGCTGCCGGACGCGCAACAACTCAAGGACGCCAAGACCCAGTTGCAGGAGTACCTGCAGCGCGATCGGCAGCCGTTGCCGGAGTACGAGGTGCTCGAGCAGACCGGTCAGGCGCACAAGCAGACCTTTGAGGTGGCCTGTCGCGTCACCTTCCAGAACGAGCCGTTCGCCACGCGTGCCAGCGGGTCGTCCCGCCGGCGGGCCGAGCAAACCGCCGCGCGACGGATGCTCAAGACCCTGCAGGATCGAGACGACAAACCCGCCCCGTCGGAGAAACAGACATGACCAACGCCACCCGTTTCGGCCACGTGGCGATCGTGGGTCGCCCCAACGTGGGCAAGTCCACGCTGGTCAACCGCCTGGTGGGGCAGAAGGTGTCGATTACCGCGCCCAAGCCGCAGACCACCCGCCATCGTGTCACCGGCATCATCACCGAAGCGCGGGGGCAGATCGTGCTGATCGATACCCCGGGGCTTCACCAGGGCGGCAAGGATGCGCTCAACCGGCAACTCAACCGCACCGCCCGCAGCGCGCTCGAGGGCGTCGACCTGATCCTGTTCATGGTGCAGGCCGGCCAGTTCGGGCCCGAGGACGAGGACGTATTGCGCCTGTTGTCGCAGGTCGAGGCGCCGGTGGTGCTGGTGGTCAACAAGGTCGACCTGGTCAACGACAAGACCGACCTGCTGCCGTTTCTCGCCAAGGTGGGCGAAAAGGGCGACTTCGCCGAGATCTACCCGATGAGCGCCCGGCGTCGCCGCGGCCTGGACGGATTGCTCGACCTGGTGTTCTCCTATCTGCCCGAGGGGCCGATCGGCTACGACGAGGATCAGGTCACCACCGCGCCGGTGCGCTTCATGGCCGCCGAGATCATCCGCGAGAAGCTGGCCCGCTCACTGCACGACGAGCTGCCGTACCAGACCACGGTGATGATCGAGCGCTTCGAGGAAACCGATCGCCTGGTGACCATCGGGGCGGTGATCTACGTGGCCCGTGCCGGGCAGAAGGGGATCGTGATCGGCAATCGCGGCTCTCGCCTGAAGGTCGTCGGTCAGCAGGCCCGCGAGGCGATCGAGCATTTGCTGGAAAAGCGGGTGATGCTCGATCTCTGGGTCAAGGTCGCCGACGACTGGGCCGACGACGAGCGCTCGGTCGCCTCGCTCGGTTACCAGCTGCCCGAATGACCGGGACGCGCGGTCGGGTGAACTGACGGCGTGCGCGGTTTCCTGCTCCATGCCCGGCCGTTCAAGGAGCACGGGCTGTTGCTCGACTGGCTGACCGATACCCGCGGCTGGGTGCGGATACGCCAGAACGGCGGCCGGCGGGTCAAGAAGCGCGGCAACCAACGCCCGCCCAGTTTCGTCTGCCTCGAGGTGGAGACGGCCGGGCGCGGCGGCTGGCCGGTGCTGACCGGGGCCGAGCCGGTGGAGGGATTGCGCTTCCTGCATGGTCAGCCGCTGGCCGCGGCCTTCTACCTGCACGAGTTGATTCTGCGGGCCCTGCGCCCGGAAGAGGCAGTGCCGGGCCTGTTCCTCGACTACTGGAAGAGCCTGGCCATGCTCGAATCCCCCGTGATGCCGGTGTCCGTGGTCGTGCGGCGGTTCGAGCGTCGCCTGCTGGATCATCTGGGTGCCGGGCTGGACTGGGAACACGCCGCTGACGGGCAACCGATCGACGCGGAGGGTCGCTACCGCGTCGGTCTGCAGATCGGCATCGTGCCGGCCGGAGGGACGAATGGCGTGCCGGGGCACGTGCTTCGGGCCATTGCACGGGACGAGGTGCTCGCGGACGGCGAGGAGCGCCGCCAGGCCCGCGACCTGATGCAAGGCCTGCTGGCGCCTCACGTGGGTTCCGCCCCGTTTCTTTCGCGCCAGTTGTGGCCCGGTGCGACCCGGACGGTACGCCCGGGCGATGCAGGCGATTCCCACAGCCCGTAGACTGTGGGTGCCGACGATCAAACCGAACCCATTCTGTCTCTGTACCGCCCAATTTAGCCCTGGAAGCCGACGACCATGACCAACCGCGTCACCGCTCAGTATCCCTTGCTCGGTCTCAACATCGATCACGTCGCGACCCTGCGTCAGGCACGTGGCACGCGTTACCCGGACCCGGTCCATGCCGCGTTGCTCGCCGAACAATCCGGCGCCGACAGCATCACGCTGCACCTGCGCGAGGATCGTCGCCACATCCAGGATCGAGACGTGGCCACGCTGCGTGACCTGCTGCAGACTCGCATGAACCTCGAGATGGCCGCGACCGACGAGATGATCGAGCTCGCCTGCCGGCTGCGTCCGCACGACGTCTGCCTGGTCCCCGAGCGACGCGAAGAGCTGACCACCGAGGGCGGTCTGGACGTGGCCGGCCAGATCGAGCGCATCCACGCCGCCTGCGACCGGATGGGCGAGGCGGGCATCCGCGTCTCCCTGTTCGTCGATGCCGACCCGCGCCAGATCGACGCGGCCGTGGCCTGCGAGGCACCGGTGATCGAGATTCACACCGGCCACTACGCCGATGCGACCGACGACCACGCCGTCGCCGAACAGCTCGAGCTAATCCGCCAATGCGCGCGTGATGCCGCGGACGTGGGCCTGGCGGTCAACGCCGGTCACGGCCTGCATTACCACAATGTGGCGGCGATCGCGGCGATCGAGCAGATCGAGGAGCTCAACATCGGTCACGCGATCATCGCCCAGTCGGTCTTCTCCGGGCTGCCGGCGGCCGTGCGCGAGATGAAGACGCTGATGCACGCCGCCCGCTTCGGACGTTCCGGCGCCTGACCGGGCTCGTTCGGCACGTATCGGCATGATCCAAGACACATGACCCAGGGCACATGATCCTCGGCATCGGCACCGACCTGGTCGAGATCGCGCGCATCGAGGCGGCACTCGAGCGTCACGGTCCTCGGCTGGTCGAGCGCGTGCTCGGCCCCGACGAGCGTGACCGGTTGCCCGAGCGCCACCCGGCGCCGTGGCTCGCCAAGCGCTTCGCCACCAAGGAGGCCGTGGCCAAGGCCCTGGGCACCGGGTTTCGCGATGGGTTGCGCCTGGTCGACATCCAGACCGGGCATGACGACTACGGGCGACCGCGTGTCCTGCTTGCGGGCAAGGCGCTCGACCGCTTCGAGTCCCTGGGAGCGGTGTCGATCGAGCTGTCGGTCAGCGACGAGCGCGCCTACGCGCTCGCCTTTGTCGTGATCAGCCGTTGAGCCCGCGACGGCGTCGTTGATAGACGGCATCGATCGTCGCGATCGCTGCGGTCGCGAGGGTGGGGACAAGCAGGTTGTTGATCGTTCCCAGTGATCCTTGCGCGAATACCGCCATGGCGCCGCCGGCCACGTAGCCGCCGAGCAGGGTGAGCAGGAGCCAGCCCTGCCACGACCAGGCGCGGCGCCGGATCAGGCGTGCCAGGTACACGCCCAGGTCGGTGGCGATGCCGGTCACGTGGGTCGTGCGGATCAACAGGCCGCGATAACTGGCCACCAGGGCGTTCTGCAGGCCACAGGCGATCGCGGCGGCGGCCAGGGCGGCAATGGCGCTGCCCAACGCCACGCCGATCACCGCGCCCCCCAGCAATAGCGACTCGAGACCCAGGGCCCATGCATACCGGCTGCTCTCGGGAAAGGGCCGCCGCCCGATCAACAGGCCCGAGAGCGTCGCGCCGCCGATGAACCCGGCAAGGATGATCACCGCGGTGATCACCACCATCGGGTTGGCCAGGGCCATGCCTTCGCTCAGATGGGATGCCGTGCCGGTCATCTGGCTGACGGGCAAGCCGAAGGCCATCAACATGACGCTGTTGACGTGACCGGCCAGGCCCGCCATCACGAAGGCGACCACAAACGCCTTGGCGGACGCGGACTCGTCGGTGCTGCGGGGCGGGTAGGGCATGGTCGTGGTCTCTTGAGGATTAAGAGGCGTCGAGGGTAATCGGATGATAGCCCTTGATGTGGCCGCGGAATGGCCGTAGAATGCGCCGCTTGTTTCTCCTGCCTGACCGTTCCGCATGCGGCAGGCTGCCTTCAATCCACAGGAGTTTTGATCCATGCGTCATTACGAAATCGTCTTCATGGTCCACCCGGACCAGAGCGACCAGGTCCCGGCCATGATCGAGCGCTACCGCGGCATCATCGAAGCCGCTCAGGGCACGGTCCATCGCCTCGAGGACTGGGGTCGCCGTCAACTGGCCTACCCGATCAAGAAACTGGTCAAGGCGCACTACGTCCTGCTGAACGTCGAGACCGACCAGGAAGCCCTGGCAGAGCTCGAGGAAGCGTTCAAGTTCAACGACGCGGTTCTGCGCCACATGACCATCCGTTGCGACGAGGCCTACACCGAAGCCTCCCCGATGATGCAGGAGCGCGAGGCCGAGCGCCGTCCGCGCCGTCGTGACGATGACAACAAGCGCGAAGAGCGTCGTGACGACGACAAGAAGTCCGACGACTCCAGCGAATAAGTTTCAAGAGGTTTGATCCATGGCCCGTTTTTTCCGTCGCAAGCGTTTTTGCCGTTTCACCGCCGAGGGCGTGAAGCACATCGACTACAAGGACATTGACACCCTGCGTCAGTACGTCACCGAAACCGGCAAGATCGTGCCGAGCCGCGTGACCGGTACCAACGCTCGCTATCAGCGTCAGCTGCAGACCGCCATCAAGCGCGCGCGCTTCCTGGCCCTGCTGTCGTACACCGACCGTCACTGATCGCGTCCGTCCCCCGATTCCAGGAGTCAATATCCATGCAAGTCATTCTGTTGAGTAAGGTCGAGAACCTGGGCTCGCTGGGCGACGTGGTTCGCGTCCGCCCGGGTTATGCCCGTAATTTCCTGATCCCGTACGGCAAGGCCAAGCCGGCCACCAAGGCCAACATGGAAGAGTTCGAGGCGCGTCGCGCCGAGCTCGAGAAGAAGGCCGCCGAAGAACTGGCCGCGGCCCAGGCCCGTGCCGACAAGATCGGCGAAGAGGCCAGCGTCACCATCCCGGTCAAGGCCGGTTCGGAAGGCAAGCTGTTCGGTTCGGTCGGTACCGACGAGATCGCCGCCGCCGTCACCGAGGCGTTCGGTGTCGAGATGGAGAAGCGTGAAGTCCGGATGCCGGAAGGTGCCCTGCGCGCGCTGGGCGAGTTCCCGATCCAGCTGCACCTGCACTCGGAAGTCGACGTCGAAATCAACGTCATCGTCGTTCCGGAGCAGTAATCCCCGCGATGGATGGCCGCCGGGCGCCCGGCGGCCATCCAATCGACGACAAGGCCCGCCCTCGACAGAGGCGCGGGCCTTTCTTTTTGCCGATCGGGATTACGGCGCGGTCCGGTAGGACAGGGCGGTACTCGACCGGGGAACCGACCGGTATCGGCGTGGTCAATGCCGGTTGCAAGGCGTATCATCGGCTCTTCCCTTGGGCTCGAACCCGGCCGCCGCCACCGGCACACGCGGGCGCGCCTGGCGTCCGGTCCCGGCGCCCTCTGCCCTGACACCTTCTGGTACACGAGATTCATGTCACTTCCGGATTACGATTCCGACTCGCCCAAGCCCCAACGCCGCACGAGCGCGACGTCCGGCTCGCCGCTGGCCCTGCGGGTGCCTCCGCATTCACAGGAGGCCGAACAGGCGGTGCTTGGCGGGTTGATGCTCGATCCACTCGCCTTCGAGCAGGTGGGCGACAAGCTCACCGCCCCCGACTTCTATTTCCACGACCACCGCGTCATCTTCCAGGTAATCGGTGAACTCGCCGAGCGCAACCAGCCGTTCGACGCGATGGTGGTCTCCGAGCGCCTCAAGACGCTGGAAAAGCTCGAGGACATCGGCGGGAACGACTACCTTGCCGCCCTGGTCGACTCGGTGCCGAGTGCGGCGAACATCGCGGCGTATGCCGAGATCATCCGCGAGCACTCGCTGCTGCGTCGGCTGATCGAGGTGGGCACCGAGATCTCGCGCAAGAGCTATCAGACCGAGGGGCAGACAGCCTACGACGTGCTGGAGATCGCCGAGAAGGAGATCTTCGCGATCGCCGACGAGGGCTCGCGTACCCGCCGGGGGTTCCGGAGCATCACGGATCTGTTGACCGTGGCAATGGACCGCATTTCCGAGCTCTACGAGAACAAGGGCGAGGTCACCGGCATCAGCACGGGGTTCAGCGATCTCGACGAGATGACCACCGGCCTGCAGAAGGGCGACCTGGTCATCGTGGCCGGGCGCCCGTCGATGGGCAAGACCACGTTCTCGATGAACATCGCCGAGAACGTCGCCCTCTACAGCAAGAAGGCCGTGGCCGTGTTCTCCATGGAGATGCCCGGCGACCAGCTCGCCGTGCGGATGCTCTCCTCGCTGGGTCGCATCGACCAGACCAAGGTGCGCACCGGTCGGCTCGAGGACAGCGACTGGCACCGGATTTCCGGGGCGGTCGGTCAGTTGAGTCAGACCAAGATCTTCATCGACGACACGCCGGCGCTTTCGCCGTCGGACCTGCGCTCGCGCGCCCGCCGGCTGGCCCGCGAGGAGGATCTCGGCCTGATCGTGGTCGACTACCTGCAGCTGATGCAGGTGCCGGGCTCCAAGGAGAACCGCACCACGGAAATCTCGGAGATCTCGCGCTCGCTCAAGGCGGTCGCCAAGGAGCTCGACGTCCCCCTGATCGCGCTCTCGCAGCTCAACCGGTCGCTCGAGCAGCGGCCCAACAAGCGCCCGGTGATGTCGGACCTGCGTGAATCCGGGGCGATCGAGCAGGATGCCGACATCATCATGTTCATCTACCGGGAAGAGGTCTACGAGCCCGACACCGAGAAGAAGGGCATGGCCGAGATCATCATCGGCAAGCAGCGTAATGGGCCGGTAGGCACCGTGCCGATGACGTTCCGGGGCCAGAACACCCGGTTCGAGGACTTCATCAGCCCCGAGAGCGTGCCGGAAGCCTACCGGTGATGCGTCGGGCACGATTGCTGATCGACACCGCCGCGATGCGTCACAACCTCGGCGTGGCGCGCGACGCGGCGGGTACCCGTTCGATCTTCGCGGCGGTCAAGGCCGATGGCTACGGCCACGGGCTGCTGACGGCCGCCCGGGCGTTTTCCGCGGCCGGCACCGATGGGTTCGCGGTGGCTACCCCGGGCGAGGGCCTGGCCCTGCGCGAGGCGGGGCTCACCGAGCGCATCCTGGTCCTGCAGGGCGCGTTGACCGCCGATGAGCTCGCGGTTGCCGCCGAGCGGTCGCTGGACCTGGTCTTCCACGAGCTCGCGCAACTCGATCTGCTCGACCAGCACGCCGCCTCGCTGCCGCCGGGTCGCATCCGCGCCTGGATCAAGGCGGACACCGGCATGCACCGTGAAGGTCTGATGCCCGAGACCGTCCCGACGGCCCGTGAGCGACTGCTGGCCTGCCCGGCGATCGGTGGCACCATCGGGTTGATGACGCACTTCGCCCGCGCCGACGAGCCGGACCTCGGGCCCACGGAACAGCAGATCGAGACGTTTCGCGCCATCGCGGCCGGCGGGCCGGGCGAGACCAGCCTGTGCAACTCGGCCGGTCTGCTGGGCGCGACGGCGGCCGGAGGTGACTGGGTGCGTCCCGGTGTGATGCTCTACGGCGGCAACCCGTTCATTTTCGGTGAGGCGGCGCAGTTCGATTTGCGGGCCGCGATGACGCTCAAGACCGTGCTGGTCGCCGTGCGGCAGGTGCCGCGCGGGGAGTCGATTGGTTACGGGGGCCGCTTTGTGGCGCCCGAGACCATGCCGGTGGGGCTGGCTTCGGTCGGGTACGGCGACGGCTACCCGCGTCACGCGCCCGATGGCACGCCGATCCTGGTCAACGGTCAGCGCAGCCAGATCGTCGGGCGGGTATCGATGGACCTGGTCACGGTCGACCTGCGCGGCATCCAGGCGCAGGTCGGCGACGAGGTCGAGTGCTGGGGGAGCGGGCTACCGATCGACCAGGTGGCCCAGTCCGCGGGCACGATCAGCTACGAACTGATGTGCCAGGTCAGCGGCCAGTTGCGTGCCGAGGCGACGATTCTGGGGCAGTAGGCGTCGAGCGCCTTCGGCAGTTTAATCCGCTTCCCGCTCGAGTCGGTCGAGCGCGGCGAGCGTGCGTTGGATCAGGCCAGCCTGCGCGTTGACGTGTGTCGCGAGCAGGGCATCCGCGTTCCGCTCGCCCTCGACCATGGCCACGAAGGCGTGCGCCGTCGAGCCTTCCATCCCCGCCGCGCGCGCGGCCTCGCGCATCTCGTTCAGTGCCGCGAGTGCCTCCCGCTCGCCCCAGGTGGCGGCGAGTATCAGGGCGGCGATCTGGTCGGCGGCCTGCGTCTCGGCCTGCTCGGCGACCTGTGACAGCCAGCCGGGATCACGCGCGGCCCGAACCGCCGCCGCGAGGATCATCCGATCCTCCTCGTCCAGACGCGATTCATCGATCCGCTCGCCGTTCCCGGCTTCTTCACCGGCCAGGCGTGCGCCGAGCGCGTCCGCCAGGGCGTGCCAGCCGTCCTGCCGGTAGCGGTCGATCAGGCACGAGGCGGCGGTCCGGGTGGGGGTGTCGGGGGCGGTCGCGGCGAGGGCGGCGCCCACCGCCTCGATCAGCTCAAGGTGTGCGGCGGCAACCTGACTGGAAACGTCTGTCATCTCGGCTACTCTACTGGGCTGGCTGAATGGGACGTGGCCGAACCGCTCCGCGCGGGGCTGGGGCGGTCTCGTTCCGCCAAGGAAACCCGGCACGAATGCCAGGCTCCGCGGAGCGGCATGGCATTGGTGCAGAGTTTGGCTAACGACACAGACTAAATCGCGTGGAGTAACGATGGAATACCGACGTCTTGGCAACAGCGGACTCAGGGTCAGCGAAATCTGTCTCGGCACCATGACCTTCGGTGAGCAGAACACCGAGGCCGAGGCCCACCGGCAGCTCGACCACGCGGTCGCCGCCGGCATCAACTTCATCGACACCGCCGAGATGTATCCGGTCCCGCCGCGCGCCGAGACCCAGGGACGAACCGAGAGCTTCATCGGTTCCTGGTTGCGTCACCAACAGCGCGACCGGCTGATCCTGGCCACGAAGATCACCGGGGCGGGGCGAACGAGCCTGAACCACGTGCGCGGCGGCCCGCGGGTGACGCGCGAACAGGTTCGCGAGGCCATCGATGGTAGCCTCAAGCGACTGCAGACCGACTACGTCGACCTCTACCAGATCCACTGGCCGGATCGCTACGTGCCGAAGTTCGGCCAGGTCTACTACGATCCCGCACAACGCTGGGAGAGCGAGTCGATCGACGACCAGCTGCACGCCCTGGCCGAGCAGGTCGAGGCGGGCAAGGTCCGTTACCTGGGGCTGTCCAACGAGACCCCCTATGGGGTGATGGCGTTTGTCGAGGCGGCGCGTCGCCATCACCTGCCGGTGGTTACCTCGGTACAGAACGCCTATCACCTGATGAATCGCAGCTTCGAGACCGGCGGCCTGGCCGAGGTCTGCAACGAGCTGGACGTGGCCTTGCTGCCGTACAGCCCGCTTGCCTTCGGTCACCTGACCGGCAAGTACCTGGACGATCCCGCCGCCCCCGGGCGGATCACGCAGTTCCCGGACTTCGGTCAGCGGTACGAAAAGCCCAACGCCGCGGCGGCGACCCGCGCCTACGTGGCGCTGGCGCGCGAGCATGGCCTGTCGCCGGCCCAGATGGCGATCGCCTTCACGCTGCGTCGCCCGGAGGTGGCGGCCACCATCATCGGCGCGACCACCATGACGCAGTTGGAGGAGAACATTGCGGCCGCCCAGGTGTCGTTGTCGTCGGAGTTGCTCGAGGCGATCGATGCGATCGATGCCCGTTACCCGAACCCCACGGTCTGAAGGAAGGCGAGCATGAGTGACGATCTGGTGGGAACAATCCGTTCCACCCCCCTGTTCCGGGAGGAGTGTTTCATCGACGGACAGTGGGTATCGGCCGGGGAGGCCGAACGGCAGGCGGTGGTAAACCCGGCCAATGGCGAGACCATCGGCTCGGTGCCGCGACTGGGCGTCGAGCCGACCCGCCAGGCGATCGAGGCGGCCGAACGGGCCTGGCCGGCCTGGCGCGAGCAGACCGCCGAGGCACGTGGTTCGATCCTCTATCGCTGGTACGAGCTCATGCTCGACAACGAGGAGATCCTGGCGCGGATCATGACCCTCGAGCAGGGTAAGCCGCTCGCCGAGTCGGCCGGCGAGATCCGTTACGCCGCCTCGTTTCTCAAGTGGTTTGCCGAGGAGGCCCGCCGGGCCTATGGGCGGACTATCCCGGCGGCAAAGCCGGGGCAGCAGATCGTCGTGCTGCGCCAGCCGATCGGCGTCTGTGCGGCGATCACGCCGTGGAATTTCCCCTCGTCGATGATTACCCGCAAGGCGGCCGCCGCGCTTGCCGCCGGCTGCCCGATGCTGGTCAAGCCGGCGAGTGCCACGCCGTTTTCCGCCCTGGCCCTGGCCGCGCTCGCCGAAAAGGCCGGGGTGCCGGCCGGCGTGTTCAACGTGGTGACCGGCTCAGCCAGCGAGATCGCCGGCGAGATGACCGCCAACCCGGCCGTGCGCAAGATCTCGTTTACCGGTTCGACCGAGGTGGGCAGCCAGCTGATGCGCGAGGCGGCCGGGAACGTGCAGAAGCTCTCGCTCGAGCTCGGTGGCAATGCGCCGTTTATCGTCTTCGATGATGCCGATCTCGACGCGGCGGTCGAGGGCGCCATCGCCGCCAAGTTTCGCAACACCGGCCAGACCTGCGTCTGCGTCAACCGCTTCTACGTTCAGGACGGCGTCTACGAGCCGTTCGTCGTGCGCCTGAAGGCCCGCATCGAGGGCCTGCGGCTCGGTGACGGGATGGACCCGGATTCCGACGTCACGCCCCTGATCGACAAGGCCGCCGCCGACAAGGTAATGGCCCAGATCGAGGAGGCGACCGGGCAGGGCGCGACCCTCATGGCCGGCGGGCAGCGCGACCCGCGCGGCGAGAATTACGTGGTGCCCACCCTGCTGACCGAGATCCGGCAATCGATGCGGGTGATGCAGGAGGAGACCTTCGGGCCACTGGTCGCCGTGTCACGGTTCACCGACGAGGTCGAGGCCGTGGCGTTGGCCAACGACACCCCCTTCGGGTTGGCCGCGTATTTCTACAGCGAGAACGTCCACCGCGTCTGGCGGGTGGCCGAGGGCATCGAGGCGGGGATGATCGGCATCAATACCGGGCTGATCTCCAACGCGGCGGCGCCGTTCGGCGGGGTCAAGGCGTCGGGACTGGGCCGCGAGGGAGCGGTCGAAGGCCTCGACGAGTACCTGGAGACCAAGTACCTGCTGATGGGCTGACTCTTCCGAAGACGGCCCCGCGCTCAAACCCGCACCGGACTCAGGCGATCGCGTCGAGGTTGGCCCCGGCATTGGCCGGCTCGGCGGCGCGGCGATAGGGGGTGGTGGGGTCACTGGTGTCCTTGTCGCTCGCCGACCGATCATCGGTGCCGCTGTCGCCGTTGTCGGCGCGCGCCTCCGACTGGGCGCGGTTGCGCTCGGCGGTCGCCTGGGCGGCCACGGCCAGATCGGTGGGGGACGGTTCGGCCGGGGCGAGGGCCGCGCGGATGACCTGCGCCATCTTCTCCGCGGTCGCGCGCGGGTCCCCGGCAACGGGCGTGGTGTCGATCTGGACATCGCCGCCGATCGCGTAGCGCTTGCCGTCCGGTCCCTGCTGATAATCGTACGAGCCACCACGCACCAGGTCGCCGCCGGCGGCACGGTGCGCGTTTTCATGGGCGCGCACCTCCTGATCGCGGGCCTTAAGTTCGGCCAACACGCGCTGCTCCTCGTTCGACATGCCCTCGCTGGCGGTTGGGGAGCGAGTGGTGGGCCGATTCGGCGAGCCCGCCTCGGTGGCTTTGTCCACGCCTCGTACGCGTGACGGGTCCGAGGTCAGGGAGGGTGCCGGCCTGGCCTCGGGCGCCACGCCGCCTGCGCCCCCCGGCATGAAGCGCGGGGCAGGGGCCAGGCTGGGCAGTGAGGCGGCGATCGGGGTCATGCAAAAACCGGCTTGGGTCAGCGTATATCAATGGGTTATATCCCCTTTGCAGTTTATCTGCAATGCCCGAGCGCAAATGGGGGATTCAGGTGGTGGCCCTTGGAGACCGACGGAACCGAGGCCGGCAACGCGTGTCCTCACCATGGCGTCGTTTGGATTCGTCCGCTGCGAGGACTACGCTCTCTGCTGGCGCAACCGATCTTGTCACTCAACAGAGGATTACCGACATGGCACAGGCACCTCAGAAAGACAACAACGCCGAGCTCGAGGCGGTAAAGGCCGATCTCGCGCAGCTACGCGGTGACATGGGCGACCTGCTCAAGGCCTTCAAGGAACAGAACGAGGCGCGCGTGCGCGACCGGGCCGGCCAGGCGCGCGACGAGGTCAAGGCGGCCTTCGACGAAGGCATGGAAACCCTGAACCGCGGGTACCAGCAGGCTCGTCAGCACGGCGAGAAACGCGTCGAGGAGGCCGAGCAACTGGTCGGCAACCATCCGTTGACCTCGGTCGTCGCCGCCTTCGGCGTCGGGTTCGTGATTGCCAAGCTGCTCGACGGAGGCCGACGCTGAAAGCCCTGACCGACTATGTCCTCGCGCTGACGAATCTGGTCGAGGCCGAGGGACGGGTGTTGCGCCAACAGATCGGGCGCGTTGCGGCAGCCGTGGTGCTGCTGGGCGTGGTCGGGGTGCTGGTCGTGGCCGGCATCGCGCTGGGCTTGGCCGGTATCTATCACTGGGTGGCGCCGATCTGGGGCGCGGCCGGCGGCTTCGGCGTGATTGCCGCCTTGAGCCTCACGGTTGCCGCCGTTCTCGGGGTTTGGGCCTACCGATGGCTGCGCTGAACGTGGCTGCCCGGCGACTCGAGCAACGGGCCCGGGTCGCCGAGATCGAACGGGCCCCGGGGCAATCCGCGTCGCCGACGCCTGCTCAGGAACTGCAACAGGCCAAGTGGGCGCTTCGGGACTCGGAACGTCGCCTCGGTCTCGAGATGGAGGCGGTCTGGGTGCCGATTCGCGTCGGCATGCGGTCCCGCCCCTGGAGGACGCTTGCGCTATCCGTGGCGGCGGGAGGCGTGTATGGCTGGGCCGACGGTGCCACTCGCGGGGCGATTTCCCGACTGACGTGGCGCGTATTGCGAACGAGTCTGTCCGGTCACGGTCTCAGAATGCGGTAACCCCATTGAGGTGGGTTTTCCACCGGCTAACGGGAGAGCGGGCATGCCGCGTGATGAGGATCGAACACCCACGGACCAGGCGCTGGCCGTAAACGAAGCGCCCCGCAATCTGGGCGATCTGCTACAGCGGATCGCCCAGGTGGCTTCCGATCGCGACGAGGTCTATCTCGCCACGATCATGGATGCGTTGGGCACCCGGTCCTTCGGTCCCGTGCTGCTCCTGATCGGCGTGATACTCGTGTCCCCCCTGAGTGGTCTGCCGGGGATGCCGACGACCATGGGCATCGGTCTGGTGCTGATCTCGCTGCAATTGGTGATGGGGCGAGAAGCATTCTGGCTGCCCCGCTGGCTGCTCCAGCGCCACGTCGCCAGCCATCGGCTGCAGGGGGCGCTTGAATGGCTCGATCGACCGGCCCGATTCATCGACTGGTGGCTGCGCCCACGCCTGTCCCTGCTTGCCTCGAACGGTGGCGCGATCGTGATCGCTGCCGTGTGCCTGCTCTTGGGGTTGAGCATGCCCGTGATGGAACTCGTGCCCTTCTCGGCGACGGCCGCGGGGCTCGCCGTGGTGGCCTTCGGACTGGCGCTGGTCGCCATCGACGGGCTGTTCGTCATCCTCGGCCTGTTCTACCTGTTGACCGTGGCGAGCCTCGCAGTGGCCGGCCTGGTCGCCAACTGACGGGCCTGTCGGCCGACGCCGAGAGTTTCCTCAGTCGTCGCGCACGCAATCGATGAAATAGCGCAGCCCGTCGTCGGTTTCCTCGGCCACCAGACCGTGCACGTCGGTCTCGAATCCCGGCACCTGCTTGTTGAAGTGACGCACGAACTTCAGGTACTCGACGATGCGCGCGTTGAAGCGTTCGCCGGGCACCAGCAGGGGGATACCCGGCGGGTAGGGGGTGACCAATGACGCGGTAATCCGTCCCTCCAGATCGTCGATCGCGACGCGATCGATCTGCTTTCTCGCCATCTTCGACCAGGCATCCGCCGGGCGCATCGCCGGTTGGATATCCGAGAGGTACATCTCGGTGGTCAGCTTGGCGACGTCGTGCTCGCGGTACACCGCGTGCAGCTTGTCGCACAGGTCGCGCAGGCCGACGCGCTCGTAGCGCGGATGGTCGTTCACGAATTCCGGCATGATCCGCCACAGCGGCTGGTTGCGCTGGTACTCGTCCTTGAACTGCTGCAAGGCGGTCAGGAGCGTGTTCCAGCGGCCCTTGGTGATGCCGATGGTGAACATGATGAAGAAGCTGTAGAGACCGGCCTTCTCGACTACCACGCCGTGTTCGGCGAGATAGCGGGTGACGATCGACGCCGGGATGCCCCAGTCGTGGAAATCGCCGTCGACGTCGAGTCCCGGCGTGATGATGGTCGCCTTGATCGGGTCGAGCATGTTGAACCCGGTCGGCACCTGACCGAAGCCGTGCCAGCGGTCGTCCTCGTGCAGCATCCAGTCATCGCGCGTGCCGATGCCTTCCTCCGGGATGCTGTCCGGTCCCCACACCTTGAACCACCAGTCGTCGCCGTACTCGGCATCCACCTTCTGCATGGCGCGACGGAAGTCCATTGCCTCGAAGATCGACTCCTCGACCAGCGCGGTACCGCCCGGCGGCTCCATCATCGAGGCGGCCACGTCGCAGGAGGCGATGATCGCGTACTGCGGCGAGGTCGAGGAGTGCATCAGGTAGGCCTCGTTGAAGACGTCCTGGTCGAAGCGCTCCTTCTTGCAGTCCTGCACCAGCACCTGGGAGGCCTGCGACAGGCCGGCGAGCAGCTTGTGGGTCGACTGAGTGGAATAGATCACCGAGTCGTCACAGCGGCGCCGGTCGGCACCGATGGCGTGGTAGTCGCCGTAGAAGTCGTGGAAGGCCGCGTGCGGCAACCAGGCCTCGTCGAAGTGCAGTACCTCGACGAACCCGTCGAGCTCGTCCTTGATCTCCTCGACGTTGTAGAGAATGCCGTCGTAGGTCGACTGGGTGATGGTCAGGATCTTTGGCTGCTGGTCGTCGGCCTTGCCGGCGAACGGATGCTCGGCGATCTTCTTCTTGATGTTCTCCTTGGAGAATTCCCGGCGCGGGATCGGGCCGATGATGCCGTAGTGGTTGCGAGTCGGCATCAGGAACACCGGGATGGCGCCGGTCAGGATGATCGAATGCAGGATCGACTTGTGGCAGTTGCGGTCGACCACCACCACGTCACCCGGGGCGACGTTCGAGTTCCAGACCATGCGGTTGGACGTCGAGGTGCCGTTGGTCACGAAGAACAGGTGGTCGGCATTGAAGATGCGCGCGGCGTTACGCTCGGAGGCCGCGACCGGACCAGTGTGATCGAGCAGCTGGCCCAGTTCCTCGACGGCGTTGCAGACGTCGGCCCGCAGCAGGTTCTCGCCAAAGAACTGGTGGAACATCTGCCCGACCGGGCTCTTGAGAAAGGCCACGCCGCCGGAATGTCCCGGGCAATGCCAGGAGTAGGAGCCGTCGGCGGCGTAGCCGGTCAGGGCGCGGAAAAAGGGCGGGGCAAGCGAGCTGAGATAGCTGCGCGCCTCGCGGATGACGTGCCGGGCCACGAACTCGGGCGTGTCCTCGAACATGTGAATAAAACCGTGCAGCTCCTTCAACACGTCGTTGGGCAGGTGCCGGCTGGTGCGCGTCTCGCCGTAGAGGAAGATGGGAATGTCGGCGTTGCGAAAGCGGATTTCCTGGATGAAGTTGCGCAGCTGGACGATGACCTCGAGCGACTCGTCGACCGGGTCATTGCCGCCGTGGAATTCCTCGTCGTCGATCGAGATCACGAACGCCGATACGCGGGCCTGTTGCTGGGCAAAGGCGGCGAGGTCGACGTAGCTGGTAACCCCGAGCACCTCTTCGCCCTCGGCACGGATCGCTTCGGCCAGCGCGCGAATGCCCAGGCCCGATACGTTCTCGGAGCGAAAATCCTCGTCGATAATGACGATGGGGAAGCGGAAGATCATGGATGGTCAACCTCGGGATCCGCAGGTGGCTGTCTCGGCGAAACCAAAGCCCGTTCGTCGGGTCGGAGAGAGTGCCGCGCCAATGGCAAAACCCGGGGCAGGGCCCCGGGCGAAATCGTGGGCCAAGTTTACAACAAATGCCCGCCGGCGCCGCGCCGATCGTCGGCCCAGGGCGGCGCTCGATACGCATGATTTTGTCTTGCCGCCTTGGTGGTGATCCATGACCGGCAATGACAGACCTTTCGACCAAGGTGGCAAGCATGTCCGATTCGACACAGTCGCAACCCGACCCCACGGATGAGGTGGCAAGGGAACCTGACGGCCTGGTCTCCCTGCTGCAGCTGCTGGCCAATGTCCGCGAGGAGGGCGGCTCGGTGCGACTGGGCACGGTGCTTGACCTGGTCGGTCGGCGCTCGTTCGGGCCGATGCTGTTGCTGGCCGGCCTGATCACCGTCGCCCCGCTGATCGGCGACATCCCCGGGGTGCCGACGTTGATCGGCATGTTCGTGTTCCTGATCGCGCTGCAACTGATGCTGGGGCGGGAGCACTTCTGGCTGCCGGGGTTCCTGCTCGAGCGGGAGATCCGCCGGCGGACGCTGCACAAGGCCGTGGTCTGGATGATGCCCACCGCCCGGTTCATCGATCGATTCCTGCGCCCGCGCTTGACCTTCCTCGTCAACGGGGGCGCGAGCTACGGGGTGGCGCTGCTTGCCATGCTGGTCGCCCTGTTGATGCCGATGATGGAGTTCATCCCGTTCTCGGCCAATGCCGCGGGACTGACCCTCACCGTGTTCGGTCTTGCCCTTATCGCCCGCGACGGCCTGCTCGCCTTGATTGCCTTCGCCCTGACCGGGCTCAGCCTTGGGGTGATCGTGTGGGCCCTCTTATGAGTTGTCCGGAATTGGAGCGGACCGACGGGCGAGCAGCGGACGCATGGCCACGACGCCAAGTACCGCGCCGGGGAGCAGCAGCCAGCTCACCCCGGCCCCCATGTCCTGCCACAGGGCGGTGGTGAGCGGGATCGCCAGTGCACTTAGTCCAAAGCCAATACTGTTCATGATGGCCAGGGCGCTGGCCACGCCCTCGGGGGGCGCGTGCGCGCTGGCCAGGGCAGAGAACTGGGCCGAATCGGCAATGACCGCGATTCCCCAGATCAGCAACGCGGCAAGCGCCAGGCCCGCGGATACCTCGGTCAACCACGGGTAGACCAGGCAAAGGGCGCCCGAGACGCTCAGGGCGATCACGGCCACGCGGGCACTACCCAGGGTGCGGGAAAGCCGTCCGGCCAGCACGCAGCCGGCCGCGCCGAGTCCGATCACGGTGAAGGCGAGCAGGGCGACCACGGCGGAGGGTGCCTGCGGGTAGAGCGCGCCGACAAACAGGGGCACGAGCACCCAGAAGGCATAGAGCTCCCACATGTGGCCAAAGTAGCCCAGGGCCGCGGCCCGGAATCCGCGCCGGGCGAACGCACGGAACGCGCCTCCCCATTGCAGCGTCGCGGACCGGGCCAAGTGAGGGCCGTCACCGAGCCAGGCGATCAGCCCACCCCCGGTCACCGCCAACAGCGAGGCGAAGGTGACCGCCCAGGGCCAGGCCAGCCCCAGGCTCAGCCCCTCCAGCAGGTGGGGTGTGGCGGTGCCGAGGGTGAGCATGCCGACCAGCCAGGCCAGGGCCTCGCCGCGACGCTCCGGCGCCCAGCTCACCACCAGCTTCATGCCGACGGGGTAGATCCCCGCCAGGGCAAATCCGGTAAGGAAGCGGTAGATGGTG
Organism: Guyparkeria sp. SB14A; assembly: GCF_005096345.1. Lineage (NCBI taxonomy): Bacteria > Pseudomonadati > Pseudomonadota > Gammaproteobacteria > Chromatiales > Thioalkalibacteraceae > Guyparkeria > Guyparkeria sp. SB14A. Next base: position 148,392 of record NZ_SWAW01000002.1, read on the forward strand.
GCCGTTGCCATGTCCTGCGCCAGCCAGGCCAGCGCCAGGTTCGCCGTGGCCCCGGTCATCGCCGAGACCAGGAACACCCGGCTGGCCGCGAAACGATCGGCGACGCCCGACACGGCGAACAGCAGGGTGCCCACGATAAAGCCCAGCTGGACCGCCGCGGTGAGCGTGCCGATATCGGCCGGCAGCAGATCCCAGTCGCGCATCAGCGCATCGCCAACCCCGTTCGCGCTGAACCAGAGCGAGGTGCCGAATAGCTGGGCGAGGACGATGAGGGGAACGGGACGCATCAGCCGGGCATGATACCGACATCCGCGCCGGGATGACGCGAGGGCAGCTCAGGTGTTGGCTGACATGGGTTTCGAAACAGATAGTCCAGGCAAGAAAAAACCCCGCACAAGGCGGGGTTTTTGCGTCGACCGGATTCGGCCAGAGTTAGATCTGGACGTTTACCGCGGCCGGGCCCTTCTGGCCTTGCTCGACCTCGAAGGTGACGGTCTGGCCTTCGGCCAGCGACTTGAAGCCGCCGCCCTGGATGGCGCTGTGATGGACGAATACGTCCTTGGAGCCGTCGCTCGGGGCGATGAAGCCAAAGCCTTTCTCGTCACTGAACCACTTAACGGTGCCTGTAGCCATGATGGATACCTCTGATGCTATGCATGTGCATATTTGGATTGAAAAACGAGGGGGTACTGAAGGACTGCAAAAGCGTCAGAGAACTGCAAATCGTAGCGGGGTAATACAAACTGGATAATTCAATCTGTGGTCCTGCGGGGTTCGAGCCTGGTGCAATTGAGGAGTCCTTAACCGATTCCTCTCGGGAAAGCGTTGTTTCGTTTTCCCGGAGCGCATTATCCGCCTTCGCCCTCTCAAACCCTAACTTTTTTTTCCAAGCCAATGATTTTTCGCCAACTCGGGCGGTGCGGCAATGCGGCACAACGCGATAATAGGTGCCTGTTGCACGAACTAGGGCGCTTTTGCCGTCGATTTCGGCGACGCAATGTCGCGAAACGTTTTGCCGCCCATCGCGGCTTCTGGCTCGACCGGACCGCAACACTTGCGGTTTTCGGCCGCAAAACGCCGGCCGACGAGCGGTCCTAGCCGTCGGTGACGGCCTTTTCCGTGGCGATTCCGGTGCCAACGTCGGTGGCAATGGTGGCAGACAGGACGTGCCGCTCGCCCGGGCCGAGGCGGTAGGCATTGTCCAGCGCGTTCGCGGTCTCCACGCACAGCATCGTTGACCAGGCGTCATCCGGGATGTCATCGAAACCGCGCACACCCTCCGGTCCGGGATTCCAGACAACGGTGGTGGCACTGCCGTCCTTGGCGATGCGCAGGCGACGCCCGGCATCGTGGATCACCGCCTCGCCTCGGTGGTCGAAGAACACCCGGTCGATCGGTGGCTGGACGATCACATCGGACGATTGTCGGCCACGGACACCCCCTTGCTGCTTGTCCCAGTAGCGCAAGCCCGCCAACCCGTCGATATGGACGCCGCGCGCATCGCGTACGCGGAAGTAGCTGTGCAGTGCCTCGGATACCTGCCATTCGGCATCGCCACGGTTCTCCGCGGCCAGTTCCAGGTGCAGGCGCTCGTCGAGGCGGACGGTCAGCGTCAGGCGAAACGGATGGGGCCACTGCGCTCGCGTGGTGTCGTCGTCCGTGAGGCTGAACACGGCAATGGCCTGGCGCTCGTCGTTGTCCATCCGCTCGATCTGCCAGGGCAGGTGTCGGGCGAAGCCATGGGCACCGCGGTCGGGGTCGCTGGGATGGGCGCCGAACCACGGCCAGCAGACCGGGATGCCGCCCCGGATCGGTCGACTGCCGTCCAGGCGGGAGGTGGGGCTCAACCAGAGCACGTCGGTGTCACTGGCATCCCGGTATTCGACGACGGTGGCGCCGAGGCGGGCGATGGTCGCCCGGCCGTGCGGGGTCGAGAGTTCGACGGTCTCGAGATCGCCCAGGCGGGCGAGGCGAGCGCTGGTCAGGTCGCGCATGATTGTGGCCCCCGAAGATCGGTCAGGAATCGGGTTGTTCCGGCCCGACCACCCGGTCGCGCCCGAGTCGCTTGGCCGTGTAGAGGCGCTGATCGACGCGGTGGACCGAGTCCTCCGGGGAGAGTTCGGCCGACAGGGCCGCCACGCCGAAGCTGGCCGTGACCCGCCCGACCTCGGGAAACTCGCTACTTCGGACCAGCTCGCGGAGCTTCTCGGCCAGCACCATCGCGGCGGCCTCGTCCGTGTCCGGCGTGATCAGCATGAACTCCTCGCCACCCCAGCGGGCGAAGCTGTCGGTGGTGCGGACGTGTTCGCCGACCAATCGGGCGAAGCGGGTGAGAACCGCGTCCCCGCACGGGTGACCGCAGTCGTCGTTGATCTGCTTGAAGTGATCGATGTCGATCATGATCAGGCTGGCCGGGTGGCCGTAGCGCTGGACCCGTTCGTGCTCGTGGTCGAGCAGCTTCTCGAAATGCATCCGGTTGATCAGGCCGGTGAGCATGTCGGTGGTGGCCAGGCGCTTGAGTTCGTTTTCCGTATGGACGCGGTCGGTGATGTCCTTGCCTACGGACACGTACCCGGTGAGCTCGCCGTGCTCGTCACGCACCGGCGTGATGGTCTCCTCCATGTGGATGAGCTGACCGTTCTTCCGCTTGTCGATGAACGTGTCGCGGAACACCTCGCCGCGTTGCAGCGTGTCCCAGAGGCGTTGGTAGAAACTGCGATCGTGCATGCCCGATTGGAGCACGCTGGGGTTCTTGCCGCGCACCTCGGCCCGGCTGTAGCCGGTGTGGTCTTCGAAGGCACGGTTGACGTCCAGGATGCGGTTTTCCCGGTCGGTGATCACCACGCTGTCACTGCTGGCGTCCAGGGCGTAGACCAGCATCTGCCGGCGCTCGTGCTCGCGCGTCTCCTCGGTGATGTCGCGCTGGACCGAGACGAAGTGGGTGATGTCGCCCGACTCGCCGCGCACCGGCGAGATGCTCCACTCGACGTCATAGGCCGAGCCGTCCTTGCGGTAGTTGACGGTCCGAGCCGAGAAACGCTCGCCGGCCGCCAGGGTTTCCCGCAGGCGATCGAGCATCTGGCGGTTAGTGCCTTCCCCCTGGAACAGCCGCGGCGAGTTGCCCAGCAGCTCGTCCAGCTCATAGCCGGTCATGGCCAGGAACGCCGGGTTCGCGTAGACGATTTCCGGACCGGGACGATCGAGTTCGGCCGTGGTGATCACCACGGCGTCGAAGGATTGGTCCACGGCGGCCTGGAGCAGCCTCAGGTACTCGAGATCGTGCATGGGGCCGTCAGCTCAGCGTGTGGATGGTCGGGGAAGGGCGGCAGACAGTGGCCCGGCGGCCGTTGGTCGGTCGCCGGTCTGCCCGTCCTAGCCTAGGGAATCCCGCCCCCGATTGCCATGACAGTACGGTGGCGAGAGAAGCGGCAATCACCCGTAGCGGATCTCGACGATTTCCCAGGCCAGATGGCCGCGGTCGTCGCCGGCCGGCAGCCGCACCACGTCACCGGGGCGCCGCCCGATCAGCTTGCGGGCCACCGGCGAGTCGATGCTGATCCAGCCCTGGCTCGGATCGATCTCGTCGGGCCCCACCAGTCGCAGGGTGCGTTCGAGTGCCTCGGGCTCGCATTCCATCTCGACGAAGGCCGCGAAATAGACCTTGTCGGTGTTATCCGGGGCGCGATCGACCACCTTGAGGTTCGGCAGGCGCTTTTGCAGGTAACGGATGCGTCGGTCGATCTCGCGCAGGCGCTTCTTGCCGTAGATGTACTCGGCGTTTTCCGATCGATCCCCCAGCGCGGCGGCCTCGGAGACCGCCTGAACCACCTCGCGGCGCTCGACGCGCCACAGCCGGTCCAGCTCGGCCTCCAGCGCCTTGAAGCCGGGCCGGGTGATGATCGGCGTGCTCATCGCTCGCCGCCGGCCGGGGTCTTCTCGAGGGTTTTCTGGATGGCGCTGACGGCGTGCGCGAGATCGCGCAGGCGGGTGTCCTTGAGCTCGCCGCCGGCCGCACCCGGGTGGCCGCCGCCTCCGAAATAGCGCGCGGAGATCTCCCCGGCGTTGACGCCGGGGTTGGCGCGCAGCGAGAGCCGGCCGTTGCCGCGGATGCCCATCGCCATGTCGATCTGGCCGCGCACCTCCATCATGTCCATGATCACGCCGCGCCAGACGTCGTGCGGCCAGTTGAAGAACACGCCCGTGCGCACGCCCTCGATCTCCAGCACCGGCACGAAATCCTCGTCCAGCACCGAGGCCGACAGCATGTGGAACTTGTCGTTGAGCGGCAGGTTTTCGTCGTTGAAGACGCGCTTTTCCACCCGACCCTTGAGGAAGGCCTTGCGCACCTCGAACAGCTGGCGCTCGAAGGCCTCCAGCGACTCGCCGGACTCGTGCGAACGGAAGAACGCCTCCATTACGTGGAAGCGGTAGGCGCGCTTGAGGTCCTTGAGCGGCGGGGCGAGGTGGTCGTCCTGCATGACCAGGCCGATCAGGTAGATCGCACGGCGGAAGTCGTCGTGATCGCGCAGCCAGCGATCGCCCACGTCGATGAACTCGGCGCGCTGGCGCATCAGCTCGCGCTTGCCCTCGTCGAACTGGTCGGCGACGGCGTCGAAGGCCAGCAGGCTCGCGCAGCGCTCGGTGTCCAGGTAGTACCAGTCAAACGCCTCGGCGCAATCGGCGCCGGTGGCGTGATGATCGAGCAGCTGCAGCTCGATCGGCACCTTGCACTTGGTCACCCGCTTGTCCAGGGCGCGCGCCTGGTCGAGTGTGAGGTTGAGGTCGGTGATCAGCAGGCCCGCCGGCTCGCCACCCTTGACGATGCGCCCGATGATCTCGTCGATCGCGTTGTTGATGTCGCGGTAATCGGCGTTGAAGAAATGGCAGCGCTGGTCGGTCTGGTCGACCATGTACTGCGCGCCGTAGCCGTCGAGATCGGTATGCGACAGGTGATACAGCCAGCCTTCGGGGCGGATGATGTTCGGAGTGCTCATGGATGCTCGCTGACAGCGACCGGCAAGGTGTCGGTCGTGAATGAAAGGGTGGTTGCAGGATGTTGACTGACCGGGAAAACTCAAGGGTTTCCCGGTGGTCGCTGGAGGGGGCGTTACTGCCGGCGCCAAGTGGTGCCCTGCGCCCCATCCTCGAGGGTAATGCCGTTGTCCAGCAACAGGTCACGGATGCGATCGGACTCCTCGAAGTTCCGGGCCGCGCGGGCCTCGGCGCGCTGGGCGATCAGCTGGTTGATCTCGGCGTCGTCGAAGGTGTCCTCGCGATCGCCCTCGGCGCTCCAGTGCAGAAAGGCGTCCGGGTCGAGCTGGCCGAGGTTGAGGATCGCGCCCATCGCGTTGATGCTCGCCGCGTGCGGGGCGGCCGCTTCCTTGTCCTGCTCGCCGATCTTGTGCACCAGGCTCAGTTGTTCGTGGATCAGGGCGATCGCCTTGGGCGTGTTGAAGTCGTCGTCCATTGCCTCGTGGAAGGCGTCCATCACCTCGGGGATCGGCTCGGCGTTCGCCGGCAGCTTCTTCAGGGCGCTGTACCAGCGTGACAGGCTCGCCTGGGCGGCATCGAGGTTCTGGTCGGAATAGTTGAGCGGGCTGCGGTAGTGGCTGGAGAGGATGAACAGGCGGACCACCTCGGGATGGTAGCGTTGGGTCACCTCCTCGATGGTGAAGAAATTGCCCAGCGACTTGGACATCTTCTCGTCGTCGACCCGGACGAAGCCGTTGTGCATCCAGTAGTTGACGAAATGGCAGCCCGTGGCGCACTCGCTCTGGGCAATCTCGTTCTCGTGGTGCGGGAACATCAGGTCGTGCCCGCCCCCGTGGATGTCGAAGGTGGTGCCGAGCGCGTCGGTCGACATGGCCGAGCATTCGATGTGCCAACCGGGCCGCCCCGGACCGAAGGGGGCCTCCCACTGCGGCTCGCCCGGCTTGGCGTGCTTCCAGAGCACGAAGTCGAGCGGGTCGTCCTTGGCCTCATCGACCGCCACGCGCGCGCCGGCACGTAGGTCGTCCGGGTCGCGGCCGGAGAGCGAGCCGTAGCGCTCAAAGGTCGAAACGTCAAAGTAGACGTCGCCGTTGTCGGCGCGGTAGGCATTGCCGCGCTCGATCAGCGTCTCGATCATCGCGATCATCTCGTCGACGTTCTCGGTGGCGCGCGGCTGCGAGGTCGGTGGCAGGCAGCCCAGCGCCTCGGCGTCCCGGCGCATCAGCTTGATGAAGCGGTCGGTGAGCGACTCGATGCTTTCGGCGTTTTCGGCGGCTCGCGCGATGATCTTGTCGTCGATGTCGGTGATGTTGCGGACGTAGTTGACGTCGAAGCCGCGCTCCTTGAGGTAGCGCACCACCATGTCGAAGACCACCAGCACCCGGGCGTGCCCGATGTGACAGCGGTCGTAGACCGTCATCCCGCAGACGTAGATGCCGACGTGACCGGGTCGGATCGGGGTGAACTCGCGCTTGGCGCGGGCGGCGCTGTCATAGATTGTGAGCATGTTGGCTACGATTCCGGGTCGAAGGTCGGGAAGGAAACTCTGCACGAATGCCAAGCCCCGCAGGGCGCGTCTTGAGCCGGGCATCTGCTGCGTTGTCGTCCGAGGATGCGGGAATCACCCTTCCGCGGCGGACGAGCGCCTTGCATCTGCCCGGCTCGGGACGCGCAGAGCGGTATGGCATTCGTGCTGAGTTTCCTTAAACTGTTTCGCATTCTGGCAAAGGCGCGGGCCGAGGGCATCACGCCATCGAGCAAACGCGTAGTTTAACGGTCCCTACTGACGAGATAAAACGCATGAGTGACATCAAGAGCAAGATCCGCTTCTCCACCCGCCTGGGCGACATCGAAATCGGCCTCTACGACGACAAGGCCCCCAAGACCGTGGAGAACATCCTTGCCTATGTCGATTCCGGGCACTTCGCCGGCACGACCTTCCACCGCGTGATCCCGGGCTTCGTCGTCCAGGGCGGCGGCCTGACCCCGGAGATGGAGCAGAAGGCCACCCGAGCGCCGATCGAGAACGAGGCCAATAACGGGCTGAAGAACAAGCGCGGCACGCTGTCGATGGCCCGCACCCCGGACCCGCATTCGGCGACCAGCCAGTTCTTCATCAACCTGGCCGACAACGCCTTCCTCGACTTCTCTTCGGAGACCCCGCAGGGTTGGGGCTACGCGGTGTTCGGCGAGGTGATCAACGGCATGGACGTGGTCGACAAGATGGCCACCCTGCAGACCGGGTCGCGTTACGGCCACCAGGACGTGCCGGTTGACGACGTGCTGATCGACAAGGCCGAGCGCATCGACTGAATCGCACGGAAATCACGGGCAAGGAGAAGAGCCGGTCCATGGCCGAAACCCTGATCATCGCCGACCTCCATCTCGCGCGAGCCGAGCCCCGCACGCTCGCGTTGCTGGACGTCTTTCTCGAGCGCGCCCGCGATGCCGAGGCGGTCTACATTCTCGGCGACCTGTTCGACTACTGGATCGGTGACGACCAGCCGATCGATCCGGTGATCGCCGAGCGACTCGAACGCTTCGCCGACCTGTCTGCGAGCGTGACGTTTCAGCCGGGCAACCGGGACTTTCTGGTCGGCAACGACCTGCTCAAACGCCTGGGTGCCAAACAGCTGCCCGACCAGACCGTGCTCGAGCACGCCGGGCGCCGCTGGCTACTCACCCACGGCGACGAGCTCTGCATCGACGATGCCGCCTACCAGGCGATGCGGGCACAACTGCGCGACCCGGCCTTCGTGCGCGATTTCCTCGCCCGGTCGCTTGCCGAGCGCATCGCGATCGCCGAGGACCTGCGCAAGCAGAGCAGGACGGCCTCCTCGAGCAAGCCCGAGGACATCATGGACGTCAACGCCGCGGCGGTCGACGAGATACTAGAGCGCACCGGTGCCGACGGCCTGATCCACGGCCACACCCATCGTCCGGCCATCCATCGACTCGAGGACGGTCGCCCGCGGGTGGTGACCGGAGACTGGGGCGAAAGCGGTTGGCTGGTCGCCCTCGATGACGATCGCGTGACCCTGGAGCGATTCACGCCCGAGGAACGCGAGATCGTCGCCGCCTGGCCGACCCGTGGGGAGGTGGGCGCATGAACCTGCCGATGACGCTGACCTGGTTGCGGATCGCGGCGATCCCGCTGCTCGTGGTCGTGTTCCTGTTCACGCCGGTGGAGTTCGCCCGTCCCGCCGCCGCCTGGATTTTCGGTCTGGCCTCGCTGACGGATTTCCTCGACGGGTATCTCGCCCGCCGCTGGAACCAGCAGTCGGCCTTCGGTGCCTTCCTCGACCCGGTGGCGGACAAGCTCATCGTCGCCGTGGCGCTGGTGTTGCTGGTCTTTACCGACGGCGATCTCCCCATCGTGATCGCCACGGCGGTGATCATCGGTCGGGAGGTGTTCGTCTCGGCCCTGCGCGAATGGATGGCCGGGCGCGGCATCAGCGCGGCGGTAAAGGTCTCCTCGCTGGGCAAGCTCAAGACCACGGCGCAGATGTTCGCCATTCTGTTCCTGCTTTACCACTTCCCCCTGTTCGGACTGATCGACGTCCACGTGATCGGCTACTGGCTCCTGATGGTTGCCGCGCTGCTGACCTTCGTCTCCGGCGCCCAGTACGCCCGCGCCGCGGTGGTCGCCGTCAAGCAGGCCGAGGCGGAATCCCAAGCGCGGGACACCTGACGTCGACATGGCGGCCATCTGGCGTGCCCTGTCGCGCGGCCTGCGGTTGCTGGCCTACCTGGTGGCCGGTCTCTGGCACGCTCGGCGACTGGCCGGCCTCGACGAGGCGGCTCGGTCGGAGCAGGTCCGGGCCTGGCTGGACGGTGCGGCCCGGGTGCTCGGCGTACGCGTTCGCGTCGAGGGCCGTGAGCGGTTGTCCGATCTGCCGTCTGGCAGCCTCTGGCTGCCCAATCACGTCAGCTGGCTGGACATCCCGTTGCTGGGCGGTCTGCAAGGGGGAACCGTGTTTCTGGCCAAGAGCGAGATCCGCCACTGGCCGGTGATCGGTCGGCTGGCGCGACTGGCGGGGACGGAATTCATCGAGCGCGGTCGCGGTAGCGAGGCCGCGGGCGAGGCGGTGGAGCGGGGGCTTCGGCACGGCCGCCAGATGGTGGTTTTCGCCGAAGGCACCACCACGAACGGTCACACGGTCCGTCGGTTCCACGCCCGCCTGCTCGGCGCGGCGGTGCGCCTGGAACGCCCGGTGGTACCGATTGCGCTGCGTTACTTCGATGTCGCCGGCAACCGCAGCACGGCCCCGGCGTTCATCGACAACGAAAGCCTGTGGCCCTCGTTGTGGCGGGTGCTCTCCGGCAAGGGGCTCGAGGCGCGGATCGACGTGCTCGAGCCCATCGTCCCGCGCCCCGACGAGACACGCAGCGAGCTTGCCCGCCGGGCTCACCGCGCCGTGTCCGCCCACGTGACCCATCGCGAGGATCAGAGTGCGACGCCGGGGTCGTCGACTGACGGCTGACCCCCGCTGGTACGCCTCGACTATCTGACTTTCGACTGAGGCAGTCCTGCCTCGCTCAGTTTCCCATCACCCCGCGCATCAGCTGCTGCAGATCGACCGGCTTGCTCGGCATGACGAAGCGGCCGTCGGGTTGCGGGTCGTCCGAGATCGACTCGAGTCGAAAATCGTCGCCGAAACGCAGCACGGCCAGTCCCCGTCGCTCGAGCTCGCGCTCGGCGGTCTCGTGACCGCTCACGCCGGTGCCTCGGGCGATTGCCCGCGTCATGCCGCCAAGCAGGGCGTCCTGCATCTCCATGACCAGGGGATCATCGGTCAGCACCGCCTCGTCGATGCGCGCACGTCCTTCGCTGTCCACCCAGCTCACCCGGTAACGCTCGCCGGCCACTCCGGCGACGGTTTCCGGCTGGCCGGTGGGCTCCAGCGCGGTGATCTGGGTGGGCACCACGGCATCCGGCCCCAGGCGGGCCAGGGCGTTGTGCTGGCCCAGGAGGGCGGCCAACTGGTCGAGGTCCATCGCGACCGGGTGGCCCGCCACCTTCGCCACCCCGTAGGCCTTGCCGTCAACGGCGATCACGTGGGCGGTTTCGTTCGGGGTGTCCAGTCGACTGCGCTCCGGGGCCTGCCAGCTGAACGTCAGCGACGGCATGGACGCATCGGCGGTCTGAAACACGGCTCTGCCATCGGCCATGACGGTCGTGTGGATACCGGCACCGAGGCCGACGACAAGCAGCGAGTGGATCAATCGTTTCAAGCGCGGCTCCCTTCAATTGGCGGATCGAGAGGATTCGACCGTGGCGGCGCCCGGTAATTCCGCGCGGACCGTCGAGAGGGCGACTCTCAGCGAATGACCCTTGGGATGACCCGGGTGTAGGCGATCAGCCCGACCAGTTCGATCAGCGACTGCAGGATGATCACGGTCACGGCGGGTTGCAGTAATCCCGGCAAGGCGAGGGCGATCGGCAGGACCATGAAGGAGTTTCGACTGCCGGCGCTAAAGGCGACGGTGCGCCGGGCGTGAACCGGCAGGTTGGCCAACCGTCCTGTCATCTCGGCGATCCAGGGCACGCTCAGGACATAGAGCAAGAAGACCACCGCGACCGGCCAGAGCGTGGCCAGATCGCCGGTTACCTGCGGGGCGTGACCGACCATGATCACGAGGAGCACCACGGCCAGCAGCGGCACCGGCAGCCAGGCGAGCCGCTCGGTCCAGCGCGGCCCGGTCGGGCGGCGTCGTTCGCCAATGTCGGTAAGCCAGGCCGCCAGCAGGGGAAGGAGGATGATCAAGACGAACGCGCCGACCATGCTGTCGATGGGCAGGTCCGCCCGGATGTCGCTTGCCGTAAACGCCCACAGGTAGACGGGCAGAAGCAGGATCTGGGCGAGCAGCAGCAATGGGGTGGCGGCGATCGCGCGCGGCACGTCGGCCCGACCCAGTTGCGAGAAGCTGATGAACCAGTCGGTGCAGGGCACCAGCAGGACCAGGAACACGCCGAGGGCGAGCACGGGGTCATCAACGAACACCCGTGTCAGGCCCCAGACGAGCAACGGCACCAGCAGGAAGTTGACCGCCAGCATCACGGTCAGAAAGCGGCGATCGCCGAATGCCTGGCCGATGGCCCCCAGGTGGGTCTGGGTAAAGGTGACGTAGAGCAAGACGGCCAACAGCGGCCAGATAAGCCAGTCGAGCCAGTCGAGCCAGTCGCCGGTGGGTGGGGTTGTCAGGCCGATGACCAGCCCCGCAGTCACGGCGACCAGGTAGACAACGACCTGGTATTTCTCGAGGACCAGTCGCGTATCGCGCCGTTCGGTTACCGCGGCCATCCTATCGTCGCGCGATGCCGATCAGCCGCTCGCCGCCGACCACCACCAGGTAGATCGCGCAGGCGGTGGCAATGATGGCGGGTCCCGAGCCGATGTCGAACCAGTAACTCGCGTACAGGCCGGCGAGGCAGAACAGCAGGCTGAATGCCCCGGAGAGCAGCATCATCCCGCCAAGGGTGCGCGTATAGCGCTGGGCAAGGTAGGGAGGCAGGGTCAGCAGTGCGATTACCAGCAACAGGCCGACGACCTGGATCATCATCACGACGGTCTCGGCGACCAGCAGCAGCAACATGAAGTACAGGCCGGTCACCGGGATGCCCCGGGTGCGTGCGTAGACCGGGTCGAAGGAGAACGACAGCAGGTCGCGGTAGTAATAGAGCGCCAGGGAGACGATCACCGCATCGATGCCCGCCATGAGCCACAGATCGACCGTCGCAACGGTAAGGATCGAGCCGAACAGATAGGTCATCAGGCCGGCCTGGTAGCCGGGCGTGAGCTCGACCAGGATCAGGCCCAGGGCCATGCCCGCCGCCCAGATCACGCCGATCAGGGTATCGGTCCGTTCGCGTTTTCGGCGCGTCAGCGCACCCAACAGCAGGGCGGCGCCCGCCGTGAACACCCCCGTGACCGGCAGCACCGGCAGCCCGAGGTAAATGGCGGTCCCCACGCCGCCGTAGGCCGTGTGGGCAATCCCGCCGGTCATGAACACCAGCCGGTTGACCACCACCAGCGCACCGACGATGCCGGCGGCAATGCTGATCAGCACCGCGGCGATCAACGCGTGCTGAACGAATCCCTGGCCGAGCAGCTCGAGCAGGCTCATCGTGCCTCACCTCCCGGGTGGCTCGATGACGCCGACGGCGCCAGGTGGGCGTTGAGCGCCGAGTGACCCATCGGGCAGTCCGCGCCATGCTGGCCGTACATCAGGCCCAGCATTTCCTCGGTGATCGCCGGCCCATCGCCGCTGACCAACCAGCGGTTCACCGCCAGCACCTGCGAGACGGCCTGCCGGGTGATGCCGAGATCGTGGCTGACCATCACCCGCGTGAGCGTGCCGCCCAGCCCGTCGAGGGTCTCGTGGATGCAGGCGCGGCCATACGGGTCGATATTGGAAAACGGCTCGTCGAGCAGCAGCAGCTCGGGCTCCGTGATCAGGGCGCGAGCGATCAGTACGCGCTGTCGCTGCCCGCCGGAAAGCGCCCCGAACGGGCGCTGGGCCAGTTCAGGAATGCCGGTGCGCTCCAGCGCCAACTGGGCGCGCGCCCGCTCGTCGGCATGGAAGCCGGGACCGTGACGGCGCCCGTGCGGCAATCCCATCAGGACTACCTGCTCGACGGTGGCCGGAAACCCCGGGGCGAGATTGCCGTGTTGCGGGACGTAGCCGATGCGCTCCGGGTGCCGGCCCGGCTTGTCGCCGAAGACGCGCACCGTGCCGGCATCGGGGCGATACAGGCCCAGGATCAGGTGGAGTAGGGTGGTCTTGCCGCCCCCGTTCGGGCCGACGATCACGGCAAAGGCCCCGCGCGGGATGACGAGATCGATACGCTCGAGAATGGGTTCGCGGTCGAACCCGAAGCTCACCCCGTCGAGGACGATCGCTGGCTGGTCGGTCTCGGGAGTCGACATGCGGGTCTCAGTGCTCGTGGCCGTTATGGCCGGTGACGTCGGACGCGGTGTCCCCGTGGAGCGCCTCGGCCAGGGTCGTGGCGATGGCCCGCATACCCGCCGGCCAGTCGCGCGCCAGCGGGTCGAGCGTGAGCACCTCGCCACCGATCTCGCGGGCGATGGTGCGCGCGGCGCCCTGGGCGAACTGGGGCTCGATGAAGATCACCCGGATACCGAGCTCTCGGGCCCGTTCGATGATACCGGCCAGTTCACGCGGTCCGGGCTCCTTGCCCTCGACCTCGATGGGCATTTGCTCCAGGCCGTAACTGGCGCCGAAGTAGCCGAAGGCTGGATGGAAAACCAGGAAGCGGCGCGCGCCAGGATCGATGTCGGTCAGGGCATCCAGAATGGCCCCGTCGATGTCGTTGATTTCCTCGGCGAGTTGGCGAAAGCCGCGATGAAATGCCGCAGCCTGTTGCGGGTTGGCCTCAATGAGCGCGTCGCGGATGGTTTCGGCCTGCAGGCGGACCAGCGGCGGTGACAGCCAGACGTGCGGGTCGCGGGCGGACGCCTCGGGGGCGTCATCGTGGTCGGGTTCTGCGTGGTCGTCACCGTGGTCATGGCCGGCGTGGGGCGTCATGGCCCGGCGTTGAATGCGGGCCGTGGTGTCGATTACGGCCATGTCGGGGTTGCTGGCGCGAAAGCGGGGCAACCAGCCTTTCTCGAAGGGCACGCCGACGGAGAAATACAGCTCGGCCTTGGACAGCGCGGCCATCTGCCGTGGCGTGGGCTCGTAGGTGACCGGTTCGGCGTTTGCCGGCACCATCACCTGCACCTCGACGTGATCTCCGCCGATTGCCTCGACCAGGTAGGCCTGCGGCGGGATCGAGACGGCAACTGGCAGGGTGGCGGCCTGAACCGGTGACGCCAGGAGCGCAGCGGCGAGGATCGCCCCGGTTGCAGCGAATCCCGGGCGGCCAAGGCGGCAGGTGATCGACCAGAGGCTGAAGCGGTGGCGGTTCATGGGCGGCTCTCTCGGGGTCTCGTCGTCGCGTCGGGGCATCACCACAGGGGATGACAAAACGTTATTGTATAACACTAACGCGCCGATTCATGCCAGCCGGTTTCCAACGGCTAGCGGTCAGGCCCGCCGCCACGGCCACCGACCGCGCCAGGCGAGTCGCCGATGGACGTTGGCCAGCCGGTTGGTGAGCAGGCGGGCCTGCCGTCGGCTGGTCGAGCGGGCGTAACGCGACGCCTCGAGCAACTGCCCGATGCGGCGCAGGTCGTCGGCGGCAAACGGCAGGGCCAGGGCCGCGCGCTTCAACAGGGCCCGTTCGCTTTCCGAGGTATCCCGCCGGATGCCCAACCGGGCCAGATCTTCCTGGAGTCGGGTCCACAGGTACTCGGCCTCGCTGCCCGCCTGCCGGCGACGTTCACGGCGGGCGAGGACCAGTAGCAGGCCCCACCACAGGCTCGCCGCAATCGCCAGTGCCCACAGTGCGCCCCATACCGGGTGGGTCATCGCGAGACCGATCCGGCCGAGCCAATCCTGCTGAAATCCGCCGTCGTAGCCGAGCACGTACTGGTTCCAGCGGTTGTCGAGCTGTTCGGCCAGCAGTCGCATCTGTCGCCGGAACGAGCCTTCGTCGCGGCGCACGGTGGCGGGCAGATCGGCATCATCGGCCGTCGAACGGGCGATCCCTTCGTCGATGCGTTCGGGCGCTACCGCGGCGGTGGGATCGACCCGTTGCCAACCGTCGGCCGCGGTCCAGACCTCGGCCCAGGCATGCGCATCCGACTGGCGGACCACGAGGAACTCGCCGTTGAACTCGCCCCCCTGGTAGCCGGTGACCACGCGGGCGGGCACGTCGGCCGCGCGCATCAGGCGCACGAAGGCATCCGCGTAGTCCGCGCAATAGCCGCGTTGCGTGTCGAACAGGAAGGTATCGGCACGATCCGCCCCGCCGCGTCGCCCGGGCGAGCGGCTGTACTCGAAGGGCTGTTCGCGAAAGTAGGCCAGCGCCCGCTCGATGCGTTCGGCCGGGGGGCGATCACGCCACTCGGCGGCAAGGTCCGCCAACAGGGGGTTGAGCCCACCCCGGGCCAGGTACTGCTGCCGACGGAAACGCGGCAGGCTGCCGGCCTCCAGCCGGTAATCGAGCGCCGAGGTCATCGAGTAGCGCAATCGATCGTCGACCGCTTGCTCGCGCTGCACCACCAGGTTGCCGTCGACCCGGCTTCGTCGGGGTGTCTCGACTGCGGCGGCGAGGCTGGGCAGTTGGCGAGAGGCGGTCGGCTCGAGGGTGATCTCGTAGGCCACCCGGGAGTCGTCCAGGGTTTCCAGGCGGGGCGAGCCGGTGGCCGGGTCGGCCACCCAGCTTTCCGGGTCGTCCTCGGCAAATCCGCTCATCACGAACACGCGCCAGTAGCGCTCCCGGGGAGGAACCGGTGAGTCCTCGAAGCGTACCCGAAAGGCGGGAGTGGGATCCTCGGCGAGTTCGTCGAATTGCCCCGGGCGCATCTGTTCCGAAAGCCCCGTCTGCGCCTGCCCACCGGGTTGCTGCACGCCCCACAAGGCCCCCGGTGGCCGGGGAAACAGCGCAAACAGGATCAGGGCAAAGGGCAACCCGAGCAGCAACAGCCGGCCGGCCTCGCGCAGGCGCTGACCAAGGGATTGTCCGGTCGACACGCCCGCCTGGGCAATGCCCATCCACGCGCCCACCAGCAGCCAGAAAAGCAGCATCACCAGGGCAAAGATCGGCATGGCCTGGTCGAACAAGAGCACGCTGATCAGGAGGAAGAAGGTCAGGAGCAGGACACTGACCTGGTCGCGGACCTCGTGGGTTTCCAGCAACTTGAGCCCGGCGGCGACCACCAGCAGCGCCACGCCGGCATCCCGGCCCCAGAGGGCGTGAAAGTGCAGCACCACCACGGCGGTGCTGCCAGCGGCAAGCAGCAGCAACAGCCAGCGCGGCGGCAGCGGCAGGCCGGCGACTTCGTGCAGGCGCCGCCAGACGAACGCCGCCACCACGATCGGCAGGACCGCGACGGGGAGGTGCGGCAATAACAGGCCGACCGAGCCGACCAGCACCAGCCAGAGCAGCGGGTCGAGGCGGGGCGCCGGCATCAGTACGACTCCCCGGGAGGGACGTGATCGAAACCCTGCGCGTCCCGCGGGCGCTCGAACCGGGCGAGTTGCTGCAGCGCGGCGCGATACCGGCCGGCGCGGTTGGTGCTGCTGTCCGCCCGGATCGCCTCCTTGCCGGGCAGCAAAAGCACCCATGGGCGCCGGACTCGCTCGAGCTCCATCAAGCGTTCGGTCATGGCCGACAGCCGGACCTCGCGTGGCCCGACGAAGGCCGCGTAATCGATGCGCTCGGGGTCGGGTTGCTCCTCGTCGCTCTCCGGGTGCCGCGTGAGGAGCTGTCCGGACTTTGCGTAGTGACGGAAGACGACATGCCGGATCGGGTCGCCGGGGTGATAGCCACGCAGGCGGGTCGGATCCCCCTCCATCGCGGGTTGCGCGCCGGACGCCTCGTTCGAATGCCGCTCCCCCCGTTGCTCGCCCGGTTCGGGACTGGGGTAGACCCATTGCCCGATTCCCGGCGACAGGCGCCGGCTGATCCGCCAGAGCCCCAGCGGGTAGGGGGTTTCGAGGGTGATTTCGGGCAGGGGGAGGTAGCCACGTGGTTCCCCCGGCAGGTCGAGCGACAGGGTGGTGCGGTTGCCGGCAGTCGCCGAGGTCGGCTCGACCCGATCGGTGCCCGCATCGACCACGAGCGGGGGCAGGTTGCGGTTGGGTGTTCCCAGTTCGATGGCGAACGAGCCGGGTGCGCCGGCCGGGCGCATCTCGGGGGGCATGACCCGGGCGGTGACCGCGGACAGGGCGCGCCAGCCCTGCCAGGCGCTGTTGATCATCAGCGCGATCATCATGAAGGCGATCAGGAAGATCAGGTTATTGCCGTAGTTGATCGCGGCCAGCAGCATCGCCGCGGTAATCACCGCCAGCCCGAGGGCAAAACGGCGTGGGCGGATCTGCAGGGATGAGGGCAGGGGCTGGCGCTGCACGAATCGGATCGCTCCCGCGTTACGGCGTCGGCACGCGCTCGAGCAGCAGGTCGGCGGCGTCGCGTCCGTCATGGCCATCCAGCCCGACGCGGTGATTGACCAGATCCGGCAGGACGGCCTGGACGTCGTCGGGCAGCACGTGATCGCGCTGGTCGATCAGCGCCCAGGCCCGCGAGAGGTTGAGCAGGGTCAAGCCGGCGCGCGGCGAGAGACCCACCCGGAATTCCGGCGCCTGGCGGCTCGCCGCCAGCAGCGATTGGACGTAGCCGGCGATCCGATCGGCGACGTGTACCCGCGCCGCCTGGGCTCGCAGGTGTTGCAATCCCTCCACATCGACGACCGGCTCGACCTCGTTCAGGTGAGCCCGCCCGCCACCGGAGAGCAGCATCTCGCGCTCGGTCTGGGCGTCCGGGTAACCCAGGCGAATAACCATGGCGAAGCGGTCGAGTTGCGACTCGGGCAGGGGATAGGTTCCGGCCTGGTCGAGCGGGTTCTGGGTGGCGATGACGAAGAACACCGCCGGCAAGGGGTAGCGCTTGCCGTCGACGGTGACCTGACGCTCTTCCATGGCCTCGAGTAGCGCGCTCTGCACCTTGGGCGGGGCCCGGTTGATCTCGTCGGCCAGCAGCATCTGGGTGAAGACCGGCCCCGGCACGAAACGAAAGCCCGAGGGCGCGCCGGCGACCCCGGGCTGGAAGATCGAGCTGCCCACCACGTCGGCCGGCAGCATGTCGGCCGTGAACTGCACGCGCTTGAAGGACAGGCCGAGCACCTGCGCCAGGGTGTGCGCGAGCGTGGTCTTGCCCAGGCCCGGCAGGTCCTCGATCAACAGATGCCCGCCGGCGAGGATGCAGGTCAATGCCTTGCGAATGGCCGGGCGCTGGCCGACCACCACCGAGGCGGTACGGTCGATGATGCTCGGGCAGATGGTGGCGTCCATGCGGGTGTGGTGCTCCTCGCTCGGTTTCGGCTCAGTTTGGCGGTCGTGTTGCCGCCAGATCCAGTTTTGCCTGGTAGGCGCGCCGATAGGCATCGATCAGCGCCGCGTGGCGGGGTTCGTTGCGAAAGCCCGGCTCCAGCGGCGTGAGTGGATGATAGCCCCATTGACCGGCCAGCACCCGGGAGGCCTCGTCAACGCGCTTGCCGGGGAACAGCGCCTCGAGTGATCGACGCGTCGCCTCGGAGGAGAGGCCCGCCTCGCTCTCGAGTTGCCAGAGGACCTGGGCGGCGCGATAGCGCTGCTGGCGCGCGGCCGGCAGGGGCGGCACGCTGGCGAGCCAGTCGATGTCCATGCCGATCTCGTCGCTCTCGCGTGGCTCGATTGCGTGGGCGTGCAGGCGGGCGAGCACCTCCACCTCGCCAATGCGGGTGCCGGCCCAGACCGAATCCGGCCCGGCGCACAGGCCGATCACGTCGGACACCGGGGTGAGCGGGTCGAGTGCAAGCTCGGCGATGGCCGCGGCGAACTCGCGGCTTTCCTCGGGGGTGAGCCGATCGAGACGCTGGAAATAGGGCAGCAGGGCAAGCCCCTGGTTGTTGTTGCGCTCGATCAGCTCCTCGACCGGGTAGATCTCGGAGACCCCGGGCACCAGGATGCGGCAGGCCGGCAGCCCGAGGTGCTCGAAGTCGGCGATGTAGACGTCGTGACCGAGTTCGTGGAACGTCGCGATCAAGGCCTTCTCGTACTCGACGTTCTTTTCGTGCCGGGTCATCTCGGCCACGTCCTCGGGCTCCATGCCCCAGGGGGTGAACGGGTAGTCCGGTTCGTCGCGCAGCATCTGCCACGGCAGGATGCCGGAGGAGTCGATGAAATGGAGCTCGATGTTGTCCGGGTCGGCGGCCAGTTCCTGGTCGGCGGTCGGGGCGGGAAAGGCGTGCAGGTCGTCGAGATCACGGCCCTGGACCAGCTCGGTGAGCGTGCGCTCGAGCGCCACGTCGAAGCGCGGATGGGCACCGAACGAGGCGAACACCCCACCGGTCTCGGGATCGTAGAGCAGCACGCAGATCACCGGGAAGCGCCCACCCAGGGACGCATCGAAGGCTCGCGCGGCAAAGCCGGACTCGTTCAGGGCCTCGAGTGCCGCCCGGCTGGCCGGGAAGCGGGCCATCACCTCGTCGGGGATTTCCGGCAGGGCAATGCCCTCGGTGATGATCTGCTCCTTGACCGAACGTTCGAACACCTCGGACAGGCCCTGCGTGTGCGTCTCGGCCAGGGTGTTGCCGGCCGACAGGCCGTTGGAGACGTACAGGTTGCCGACCACGTTGACCGGGAAGAAGATCGTCGCCCCGTCGCGTTGGCGGACGAACGGCAGCGCGCAGATCCGGTCGCCCTCGCCACTGTTGAGATCGGCCCAGTCGGCGGTGGTCTCGAGCGCATCGCCCCCGTAGAAACTCCACAGTCGGTCATCGAGCAGCCCCTCGGGGCGTTCGCCGGGAGCGCCCAGCGTGAACCAGCGTTCGGCCGGGTCGTGCAGGGTGCGGCCATCGACGCTCGCGAGCTCCTGGTGCCAGTGGAAGTCGGCAAAGAAGTACTGCGAGGCCAGTCGCTCGACGAACTCGCCCAGCGCCGAGGCGAGTGCCGCCTCGCGGGTCGCGCCCTTGCCGTTGGTGAACAGGGCGGGGCAGCCCCGATCCTTGATATGGACCGACCAGCAGTTGGGTAGCGGGTTGCGCCACAGGCTCGGTTCGATCTCGAATCCGAGGTCGCTCAGGCGGCCCTGGACGCGGGCGATGGTGTCTTCAAGCGGCGCGTCCTTGCCGGGGATCAGGGTTTCAGTCATTCGGGAATCGTGTCTCGTGGGGCGTGAAAAGGACCGTGAGAAAGGCGCGGAAAAGGGAGAAACCAGCGGGTGGTCAGAGAAACACGAGCAGGCTCACCCGCCGCAGCTCGGAGGCGAGCACGGTGTAGGTGCGCAGCGCCGCGGCGGTGTCCATGTACTCGATGCCCACGCCCTGGCGCATCAGCGCGGCCGACAGGCTGGCCGGCCCCATCCGGGTGCGGGCGCCGGTGCCGATGATCACCACTTCCGGCTCATCGCGCAGCAGCAGGGACTCGCCTTCGACCGACAGGGCATCGAGCTCGTCGACCGGTACCTCGGCGTGCAGCGTGTCCGGCGTGAGCAGGAAGGGCTGCCGCAGCTCCTGGTCGTTTACGGTCACGTGGGACTCGGAGAAGCCGCGGATCACGAATTGGCGGCCGCGATCGTCCTGGGTCAAGCGCATGGCGTCTGTCCGTCCGGGTTGATGTGGCCGCTAGACTAAGGAAACTCTGCACGAATATCCAACGCCTCTGCGGGTCCAAAGGGTTCCCGCCCTGCGGGGCTGGCCGGCTTGCCCGTCATCGGTGTTTCCGATCCTCGCCGGGTCATGAGCCCGCCTTCGTATCGGCGCCTTGATGACGAACAAGCCGGCAAGCCAGAGACATTGGCTATGCGTGCAGACCTTCCCTAGTGGTTCAACCGTTCTCGTGCCACTTCCCGTCGTTATGCTTGTCCAGGGCCAGTCGGGACATCAGCCGACGACGCAGGTGACCCGATCGGCGGGTGACGCTGGCGATCGCGGCGCGCAGCACCATGGTCGCCTGCTCCGCCGGCTGGCCCGCGTGCCCGTCGTCCGGGCGAACGGGCGATACCAGGGTGAACTGGCGCCTGGCGCGGGTGATCGCCGTGTAGAGCAATTCGCGCGTCAGGATCGGGTTACGGTACGCGGGCATCACCAGTGCCACCCGGGTGAACTCCGAGCCCTGCGACTTGTGAACGGTCAGCGCAAAGGCGGTTTCCACCTCGGTCAGGCGCGTGGGACTTACCCAGTGAAACCGCCGTCCCGGCGGGGCATTCGGGTCGTCGTTCGGGAATACCACCCGCAGACCGGTCTCCCCGCTTTCCAGACGCGCGGGCAGGGTCAGCCCCATGTCGCCGTTGGCGAGATTCAGCTGGGCGTCGTTCCGGGTGACGATCACCGGACGGCCCGCGTACCAGCCGGTCGATCGGCCCATGCCCTCGGCGGCGGGCAGCAATCCGTCGCGGACCAAACAGTCCTGCACACGGGCATTCAGGCCCTCGACGCCCGCCGGCCCGCGACGCAGGGCGCAGAGCAGCTGGAAGTCGTTATGGCGGCGGAACAGTTCGGCCACGTCCGCTTCGTCGGCCGGCGCGGTCGGATCGAATCCCGCCGTCCGTTCGGCGAGCATCGACAGCCACGGGCGTAGCCCGTCGACGACCAGCCGGGGGAAACCGCCGGTCGGGTCGTCGCCGGCTCGGTCCAGCAACCACGCCACCTCGCGCTCGGCGATCGGGCCTTCGGCGGGGCGACCCAGCACGCCGGTCGCGGCGGTCGGATCGCCCCGGTTTACTGCCCGCGCCAACGCCCCGATCGCGCTGTCCTCGCCGAAGCGATGCGAGACGCGCAGGGTGGCAATGTGGGCGGCGACCGCGTCGGTCGTCTCGGTGAAGAGATCGGGCGGGGGCGCTGCCGGCAGGGATTGCCCCGTGGCGGCTTCGAGGTAGTCGTGCACGGGCCGCGGATAATCCGGGGTGTCGCTGTCACCGGCATGGCGGCAGAGCTCACCGAGCACCGCCCCGGCCTCGACCGAGGCGAGCTGGTCCTTGTCGCCCAGCATCACCAGGCGGCAGTGGGCGGGCAGGGCATCGACGAGCTGTGCCATCAGTTCCATGCCGATCATCGAGGCCTCGTCGACCACGACGATGTCGAGATCGAGCGGGTTGTCGCGGTGATGGCGGGGCCGTTCGGCCAGTGGCCGCGTGCCGATCAGGCGATGGATGGTCCGGACCTGATCGGGCAGGTGCGCGGCGACGCGGGCCCAGGATCCGCCTTCGAACCCGGTGTTCGTTGGCCCGTCGTCAAGGGCGGCGATCTCGCGCACCTTGTCGCCGATCGATTCCGACAGGCGTGCGGCGGCCTTGCCGGTCGGGGCACACAGCGCGATGCGGGGCGGGCCCAAGCGGTCAGATCCGTCGAGATGCAACGCGGTCAGTGTCGCGAGCAGTCGCACCACGGTCGTGGTCTTGCCGGTACCGGGGCCGCCGGTGATGATCGCGAACGGCTGGTACGCGGCCAGCGCGCAGGCGAGCTTCTGCCAATCGGGAGCCGATCCCTGGCCCCGGACGGTGGGATACAGGGCATCGAGAATCGGACGCACGCGCGCGGCGGGTGCGGGTTCACCCGTGGTCCGGCCGGCGAGGCCGGCCGCGACCCGTCCCTCCACCTGCCAGTAACGACGCAGGTAGAGTTGGGGGCGCGTTGGGTCGACCAGCACCAGCGGTCGGCCATCACCGGCCTGGTGGTCCTCCCGCCAGGCCAGCGGGCGCACCGCCGGGTGCTCGGACAGGGCCTGCTGCCAATCGGCAACGCTCACCCCGTCGAGCACGGCTGCCGGTGTGTCGGCTTCCGATCCGGCCCCGGTCGGCTCGGCGGGCGGCATCCGCAACGTCAGATCGGGGTTTTCCTTCACCGCGGTCAGGTCCAGACAGACGTGCCCGCTGCCGCTCTGGTGGCTCGCGAGTGCTCCGGCCAAAGCGGCCAACGGATCATTGGTCGGGGCATGAACGGCCAGGAAATCGGCCACGGCGCGGTCGATCGGGCGCAGCCAGCCGATGCCGACCCAGCGATCGAGCAGGACACGCAGGCTGCCGTGGTCGGCAAGGGCCGGGTGACGGTTCATGCCGCGACCTCCTCGCCGGCAAACAGCCGGTCGAGCGACTCGATCAGGACGCGGTCCGGCCGGCAGGTGTAGACGCCGGCGTTGTCGGGGGCGTCGGTGGCCGCCTCGATCCCGCGCAGGAACACGTAGGCCGCCCCGCCCACGTGGCGGTCGTAGTCGTAGTCCGGCAACCGATCGCGCAGGTGGCGATGCAGGGCCACCAGGTACAGGACGAATTGCAGGTCGTAGCGCGAGTCGAGCATGGCCTGTTCCAGTGCCTCGGGCGTGTAGGCGGCCGCATCCGGACCCAGCCAGTTGGATTTCCAGTCGATCACGTAATACCGGCCGTCGCGCTCGAGGGCGAGATCGATAAAGCCCTTGAGCATGCCGTTGATGGCCGGCCCGGACAGGGGCGGTCGCGGGCGGCCCGGCGCGACGTGGTCGCACACGAGTCGGTCGAGCGGCGCGAGATCGGCGTCGTCGACGGCCAGCCAGAATTCCATTTCGGCCTGGTATCGGGTCGTTTCGGCCAGCGCGAGCTCCCCGCCGGTCGGCATCCGCCAGCGGCTGGCCAGCAGGGTCTCGAGACTTCGCGCGACGACATCGACCTGCGCCTCGTCGAGTGATCGCAGCCCCGGGTGGGACGTGCGCGAGATCAGACGGGCGATCGATCCCGGGCGCTGGGCGTGACGATGAAAGCCGTCGGCGGCAATCGCCTCGATCAGGTCGTGCAGCAGGGTGCCGATCTGCGCCCCGCGTGGCAGCGCGTGGATGCCGATCGGCACCAGGTCGGTACGGAGACCCGTTGGCCCGAGGTCTGTCCTGGCCGTCACCGCGTGATCCGCGGTCGGCCGGGCCCGGGTGACTGCCTCCGCCTGCGATTCGAGACGCACTTCCTCGCGCGCGCCCTCCGGGGCGGGGAGGGGCACCCGGTGGCCGATCGAGGCGGTCAGCGCCGAGAAGCTCGAGATCCACCACGGTTCGAACGCCTCGAAATGCGGTATCCGAGGGCCGTGAAGCGCCGGTTCCGGCGGTGGCGTGAAGCGATGGCGGCGAGGATCGAGCGGCTCGGGCAGGTCCACGATCTCGATCGCTGCGTGCTCGGCCCAGCGAGCGAGCTTGTCGAGGTAGCCGGGGCGGTCGCAGGTCTCGTCGGGTGAAAAGCCGAGGAATTGCCCGAAGGCCGTCTTGCCGGGGTTGAACGCCTTGGCGTTACCGAACTTGACCGGCCCGGCACCGAGCACACAGGCGTACTCCGCCCGGGTCATGGCCACGTAGAACAGCCGGATGGACTCGGCGATCGCCTCCTGGGCGGCCTCCGCGTTCGCCTCCTTCGTCGGCGCCATCTCCCAGACCGAGCCATCGTCGCGGTGACGGCGGGTCGGTTCGCCGCGGCGATGCGTGTCCGCCCCGAGCAGGGCGATGAAAGGCAGGAACACCACTGGGTACTGCAGGCCCTTCGACCCGTGGATGGTCACGATCCGCACCATGGCGTTGTCCTGCTCCAGGCGGATCTCCTGCTCGGCGGCCCCCTCGGTCACGGCCAGGTGCAGGCGGTGGAGCAGGGCGGTCTCGCCGTCGACGTCCTGGTCGGTCTGTTGCAGCCATTCGGCCAGGTGCAGCAGGTTGGTCAGTCGGCGCTCGCCGCGGCGGTTCTGGCGTGCGTCGGTCTCGAGCAGACGAGCCGGGATGGAGAAATGGTGCAACAGGCCCATGATCGCGGCGAGCACGCCCTGGGATTGCCAGGTCCGGTGCCATTCGTGGAATCGCTGGCAGATGGCGTCGAATTGGGTCTCGTCGCGCAGGAGGGCTTCCAGTTCCTCGAGCGGCAGGGCCATGCTGGCCGTGGCGAGCGCCTGACGGATCCGGTCGCTGCGCGCCGGCTCGGCCAGTGCCTCGAGCCACACGAGCATGTCGGCCGCCTCGGTCGAGGCGAACACCGAGGAGCGCTCGGACAGGAACACGGCCGGCACGCCGAAGTCGGCCAGTGCCCGGCGCATCAGCTTGCCTTCGTCCTGCGTTCGTACCAGCACGGCGATATCGCGTGGCTCGAGCCCGCGCAGTGCGCCGTCGCCTTGAAAGCCGCAGCTGCCCGACTGGCCGCGATTGAGCAGTGCGGCGATTTCCCCGGCCGCCCGGACGGCCAGCGCGTCGCGGAAGGCGCCGCTGGTCCAGACCTCGTCGGGAGGCGATGCCCACAACGTCACGGCGGGCAGTTCACCGCCCCGGTCGACCAGGCGGTCGTCGCGTCCCTGGGCCTTGACCGGCTCGAACGGCAGCGGCGATGCCCCGCCATCGAGGGGGAAGCGAAACGCGCCGTCGGGGTGTTCATCGGCCACCGAGAACATCGCGTTGACCGCGCCGACCATGGCGTCGGTCGAGCGGAAGTTGCAGGGCAGGCTCGCGTGTCGTCCGGCCGTTGCCCGCCGCGCGGTGAGGTAGCTATGGATGTCCGCGCCGCGAAAGCTGTAGATCGCCTGCTTGGGATCGCCGATCAGCACGATGGCGTGCTCGTCCGAGGCGGGCGTCTCCGCCCCGAGCGGGTAGACGGCCGAGAAGATCGCGTATTGCAGCGGATCGGTGTCCTGGAATTCGTCGATCATCGCGACCGGATACTGGGAACGGATCGCCTCGATCATGCCCCGGGCGTTGGGGTTTCGCTCCGGGTCGACCGCATCGCGCATCTGGATCAGCATGTCCTCGAATCCCATCGCGCGGCGGCTGGCCAGCAGGCTCGCGATGCGTTCGCGTATCCACAGCGCGGCGAAGGCCTGGACGGTGGGCTTGATCTCGTCGACTTGCTCGTCCAGGCGGGCAAGGGCGGCGTGCCAGTCGCCGATGGCATCCAGCGCCGGGTGCTCGGGCGGTTCGTGGCCCTTGTTGGTTGACGGGCGCGCGAGCTTCTTCCGGTCTGGCTCGCCAAGCGTCCCGGTACCGGCAGCCCAGTCGTCGACACCGGCAAGCCACGCCGCGAACGTGTCTTCCGTCTTGGCCTCGGCGTGACTCGTCTTGCTCAACCCCGGACGCACGCCGTTCCACAACCCGTGCAGGGTGTCGATATCGGCGAGCCAGGCCTCGCGCGCCCGGCCCTCGGCCGTGTCCGCGCGCTCTTGCGCGACGGACAGTCGATCGAGTAGCTCGGCGGGTGAGGGCAGCTCCCCGGTGGACCCGGCCGTGATCTCGCCGACGGCAAGCCGGCTGCCGTCGCGCTTGATCAGGTTGCGTACCTTCTCCTTGAGCGCCCCCGGCGTGTCGACCAGGCGGGCGAACTGCCGGGCGAGAGATTCCCTCGTGGTCAACGGGTAGCCGTGCGTGCGCCAGAAATCGCGCACCGCCACGTGGATCAGGGGGTCGAGGTCGGTGATCAGCTCCTGCTCGAACAGGGCGCCGCTGTGGAAGGCGTGCTCGGCCAGCTGTCGTTGGCAGAACCCGTGGATGGTGAAGATGGCCGCCTCGTCCATCCATTCGGCGGCCCGTTGCAGCAGGAAGGCGCCGCGGGCGCGCTCGTCGGCATCGAACTCGTCGTACAGATCGCGCAGGGGTTGGTCGACCTCGTGCTCATCACGGGTGCCCGCAAACAGCCAGGCGGCCTGTTGCAGGCGGCTGCGAATCCGGTCACGCAGTTCGGCGACCGCCGCCTCGGTGAAGGTGCTGACCAGTATTTCCGGCGGGGTGAGCGGACGCGCGTGGCGTTGCTCGGGTCCGCGGTGGCCCAGTACCAGGCGCAGGTAGAGCAGCGAGATGGTGAAGGTCTTGCCCGTGCCCGCACTGGCCTCGATCAGCCGACTGCCTTGCAGGGGAAAGGTGATCGGATCAAGTTCGTTCATGCCTCTCCCTCGCTTGCCATGCCCTCGGTGGCCGGGGCCTTGCGATGTTCGCCCCGCGTGCCGCTGAGCAGTGGCCGGTACAGGGCGTTGGCGACCGCCTCGAAGTCGGCGTGGGCCTCGAGCGCCGCGAATTCCGGCCACAATCGACGCAGGTCGGCATCGTACTGGGCGGCGTGGTCGAAGGCGGCGCGTGCGCCGCTGCGGCGCTTGAGGTCGTCTCTGGCGGTGAGCCAGGCGATCTGGGTGCGGGCCTCGGCCGGTAGCGGCTGGCGGCGGGCCTGGTGCCACCAGCCGACCAGGGCGGTCAACAGGTCGCGCGCGACGGTCGGATCGACCGGCTCCATTGCGACCGGGCGTTCGAGCAGGGAGTCGCGCTGGGCGTCGGATTCGCTGATCAGGTAGGTGGTCACCGGGCGGCCGCTCAACTGCGCCGCCAGGTGGGTCGGCCATTCACCCACCAGGCGGTGCCACTTGAGGTTCTTGCCCTTGTGCAGGGCGCCGGGCAGCAACCGCAGCCGAACCGCCTGATCCTCGCCGACCCGGATGTCGTCGATCTGCCCCGAGAGGACGGTGTCTTGATCGTTGCCAGCATCGGGGGTGAGACGAGCGTCGATATCGACGGCGGGCAGCAGGTCGGGATACCGGGCCTGGAACGCCGCCCAGGTGGTCAGCTGGCGGGCGAGCGGATCAGCATGATCACGGCGCAGGGCCTCGTCGAACGGGGCCAGCGGCAGTTGGCCGGTGCCGGCAAGGCGGTCAAAGGCGGCCTCGATCCACTCCGGCAGCATCGCCTCGAGCCGCTCGCCGGAAAGGGATTGGACCGGCTCGCGGGCCAGACGTGCGCGCACCAGCTCGAGTAATTGGGCGCTGAGTTGCGACTCGCCCAGCGGGTCGAGCGCGAACGGCTCGTCGTCCTCCGGCAGGCGGATGTCGGTCCGTGGTGCCACCCCCAGGTGGCGGCCGAGGTAGACGCGCCAGGGCTGTTTCAATAACTGGGCGAGATCGCCGAGGGTGGGGATGGGGGCATCCATCTCGTCTTCGGTCTGCGCGGATGTGGCGGTATGGGTCACGTTCGGCCCGGCATGCACCTGCTGCCATTCGGTGGCGTAACTGCTCAACTCCGGTCGCTCCGGGCCGAAGTACGCGCGGCTGAACGGCTGGAGCGGGTGCTCGGTCGTCAGTGAATCGGAGGCGGCGGTCTCGTCGGGCGAGTCCGTCAGCGACCAGCCGCGATCGATGTGATCGCGCAGCTGATTGACCAGAACGGAGGCCGGTCGCTCGTGGTTGTCGCGGATGTCGCGGCCCACCCAGCTGATCCAGAAACGGTCGCGCGCGGAGAGCAAGGCCTCGAGAAACAGGTAACGATCGTCCTCGCGACGCGATCGGTCACCGGGGCGGTAGCGACCGGCCATCAGGTCGAAGTCGGCGGCCGGCTGGCGCCGGGGGTAGGCCTCGTCGCTCATGCCGAGCAGGTAGACGTGGCGGAAGGGGATCGCACGCATGGGCATGAGGGTGGCGAAGTTCACGGCCCCCACCAGGAATCGCTGATTGAGGCGGTGCTCGTCGAGCCGATCCAGCCAGGCGCTGCGGGCCGTCTCGATGCCGATGGGCTGATCGAATGCCGCCGAGCGGCAATCCTCGAGCCAGCCCGTGATCGCCTCGAGCACCCGGTCACGCAGGTTGACCGCCGACTCGCGCGCCGCCAGCGGATTGGCCTGGTCATCCTCGCCCGGCGGAATGGCGTCGGGATCGAAGAATGCCTCGACCAGCTCCTCGAAACGGGTGGCCCACCCGCCGGGGGATCGGCATTCGCCCAATCGGTGTCGCCACCGGCCAATGGTGTCGATCAGGTGGTGCAACGGACCGATGACCGCCGCGCTCATGCCCTCCATCCCGCCGACGGGCACGATGCCTTGCCAGTCGTCGTCCGCGCCGGCGAGGTAGCCGTACAGCAACCGGTCGAGGCCGAAATGCCAGGTGTTCTGCTCGATCCCGGCCGGCAGGCCGAATTCGGGCCGATGATCGCCGTCGAGCCCCCAGCGAATGCCGGCCGCGTCGATCCAGTGACGCAAGGTCGCTACCTCGCTGTCGGCAATCCCGAAACGCGCGCGCAACGCGTCCACTTCCAGTAGATCCAGTACCTCGCTGGCCGTCAGTCGCGCCTCCGGCAGATGCAGCAGACTCTCCAACGCACGCAGCATCGGGTGGGTATCCCGCTCCGGCCGGTCGGAGATGGCAAACGGCAGGTAGCGCGGGTCACGGCGGTCGAGTCGACCGAACACGGCACTGATGGCGGCGGCGTAGTCGGTCATGTCCGGGACCATGACGATCACGTCCCGCGGGCGCAGGCCGGGGTCGGCATCGAAGGCCGCCAGCAGCTGATCCTGCAGGATCTCGACCTCGCGCAGCGGGCTGTGGGCGATGGTGAACCGCAGCGACTCGTCGGCCGCGTCGAGCCGACGTCCTTGCGCCTCCATCTCCGAGACCGGGCGCAGGTCGAGCAGGTCGGCCTGGATTTGTCCCAGCAGGTGGTCGGTCGTCGGTTCGGTAAACAGATCGATGTTGAGCGGGTCGCTGTGCCGCGCCCGTTCGGGTGCCTGGTCGAAGGCGTCGACCAGCCGCACGAGGTCACGCCCCTGCTTTCCCCAGGAGGCGAGCAGGGGGTGGGCGTGCTGATGGAGGTCGTGATCGGCGAGGCTCGCGTCGACCTTGCGCGCGCTGATCCGTCGGTAGGCGTGCCGGAACAGGTGACGGTCCTCCACGATGTCGCCCCAGTAATGCCGGCAGGGATTCTGCAGGCAGAAGATCACCTGGGTCCAACGCGAGATGGCGCCGAGGACCTCGAGGACCTGCGGCGGCAGGGCGGAGACACCGAAGACGACGATCCGGCGCGGCAGGTCGGGGGGACGTTCGATGGCTTGGGCGGCCCGGTCGAGGAACGCGCGGTGGACAAGCGCCCGACCGGCAAAGTCCGCCGGCGCCGTGCCGTCCTCGGTCTCGGGCGGATGGCGTACGAGGTCGTCGAGCACCGCACGCCAGAGTGCCGGTTGCCACCGGGAATCGGCCGGAACGTCAGGGGCCTCGCCGAGCGGGCCGGGCAGGGCGAGTTCCTCGTTCGCCCAGCGTTCGAGCCAGTCGGCGCGATAGACCTGGTACTGGTCGAACTGGTCGGACAGGCGGGCGGCGAGCTGGTAGGCCCGGTGTTCGTCATCGACGATGTAATGCGCCAGGGGGTCGAAGACCGGATCGGCGCGGATCGCCGGGTCCCGCAGCAGCCGGAGCAGGCGCCAGGTCAGCCGCGCCTTGTCCAGCGGGGCCTCGGGGGGCACGTTCTGGCGTCCCAGCACGGCCCGGTAGCACTGCCACTGCAGGCGGGCCGGGAGCAGCAGGTCCATGGCCGTGGCGATGCCCAGCCCGCCCCGGCCATCCTCGTGTTGCGAGCGGCCAAGGGCGAGGCGCAGCCACTGGGCCATGCCGTTGCTCTGCACGAGGATGCGCTCGTCCTCCAGCGGCCCGAGCGGCGCTCGACGCAGCCACTCCACCAGCAGATCGCGCAGGCCCTCGAGGCGATTGCCCTGCAACACGATAAAGCCGGGCGTGATGGGGGCGTGGGCGTCCGTGGAATCAGTCAAGACGTCGTGTCTTCCAGGTGGTCGCAAATGGAGGTCCGTCGGGAAGTGTATGGGAAGCGGGCATGCGGTGAAAACGCGACCGGCGGTGTCGTTGGTGGGATGGTCCGGCGCCAGGGTGGTCAAAAAATGCGCAAACTGTGAAAAGAGGCATATAGTCAGGGTGTTAGGGAACGGCTTTTTGGCGTCCCGGTCAGGGGGCGCCACGTGAGCCGGGCCGGTCAGGCCACCGCCTGACCGGTAGGGCCAGACCAAGCAGGGACCGATGTATGGATATGCCCTGGGGATGTCGCTGCCATGAGTAGCGAGATGTGCATGTTTCGGCGATTGCCGATGCTGAGCCTGCGCGGGCCGGAGGCGGTCGAGGAGGTTCGCCGCATCGCCGAGCCGTTCTTCTGGGAAATCGTGGGCGTCGACGACCCGGACCGGTTATCCCGCCAGGTCAAGCGAGACCAGGTGCGGGTGGCACTGATCGACCTGCGCGGGGCCATGCAGTCGGCAATGAGCTGGCTACCTGCCTTCTGTCGCCAGTTTCCCAGTCTGCAACTGGTCGCCATCATCGAAAAGCCGCAGGCCGACAATCCCGCTCACGCCAGTTTCCTGCACGCCTATTTCTTCGATTTCTGCTTTGCCCCGATCGAGCCCACTCGGCTGACGTTCTCGATCGGTCACGCCTGGACCATGGCTCGGGTGGCCGATCTGCACGTCGCCAGCGAGTCCGCCTGCAGCCTCGACGGTGAGGCCCACGAGATGGTGGGCCGGAGCGAGGCCATGCAGGCGGTCCGGCGCCAGGTGCGCCGTTATGCCGGCAACCACCTGCCGGTGCTGATTACCGGGCCCACCGGCACCGGCAAGGAACTGGCCGCACGCTCGATCCATCATCAGTCCGATCGCACCGACAAGCCGTTCGTCGCGGTCAACTGCGGGACATTGAGCCCTAACCTGATCCAGTCGGAGTTGTTCGGCCATGAAAAGGGCGCGTTCACCGGCGCGACCAAGCGCCGAATCGGCTGGGTGGAGCAGGCCCAGGGCGGGACCCTGTTCCTCGA